>JBDKTK010000343.1:0-2527 GCA_039680225.1 Syntrophaceae bacterium | reverse complement strand
CCTCCCAGTTCCCTCAGGTACGATTTTTCCTCGATGACGCGGTCATAGCCGATGAATACCGGCAGGATCGCCAGGTCGCTGCTTATCCCCTCCTGGTAGGCCTGGATGACCATCGAGAGCAAACCGTAGCGCGGCATTACCATCTTGCCCGTCCTGCTTCTTCCGCCCTCGATGAAAAACTCCACAGGCAGTCCTTCCTTAAGCAGCACTTTCATGTATTTCGCGAAGACCATGCCGTAGAGGTCTTCACCTTTGAAACTCCTGCGAATGAAGAACGCCCCCGACTTGCGGAAAATATAGCCCAGGGGCCAGAACATCAGATTGGTCCCGGCCGCCACAAAGGGAAGGGGAATATTGTTTTTTTCAAAAACGTAGGAAAGCAGCAGGTAATCTATGTGGCTGCGATGGCACGGAATGACGACAAACGGCATGCTCTTGGAGATTTCCCTTATCCGGGAAAATCCCTCTTTATCGACCACCACCCCGTCGTAAATATTGTTCCACAACCAGGTGAGAACCCTTTCCCAGATCTCGATGAAAAAATCATTGTAGTCGGCGGCAATCTCTTTGAGGCACTTATCCGCTTCCTTGTTCAACGCCTTGGCATCCTTGCGCTCCCTGGTCGCCGTCTCTTCCATGTACTTGACGAGGTACGGGTCCTTGATCGTCAGGGACATCAGCTCTTCGCGCGATTTCAGCACGGGTCCGAATATCGCCCGTTTCTCTTCGTCGATGCGGTCGATCAGCTCCTTGCGCAGCTGAAACGAAACCGTTTCGGGCGACTTGCCCTCGGCCTTTTGAAGGAACTCGTCGAGCCTGAGCGGGCGCGCAAATATCACGGAGGCCCTCCGGGAATGCCGCAGGTATGTGATCAACCTTAAAAACAGCCCCGGGTTTTCCCTTCCGCCCAGGAAGATTTCCATGAGGCTCTTCTGTTTTCTTTCCCGGCGGCGGCCGTAGGCAACCAGTACAGGCGCAATCATGACCGGGAGGTTCTCGAATTCCGCGCCCGCCAGGTTCGTGAGGCTGTCTTTTACGGTCCCGGCCCTCAGTTCGGGCTCCCGGAAATATATTATCGAGCTTCTGCCCTCTTCTGTATTTTTTTGCAGGTGGTTCTGTTTTTTCCCGGACCGCTTGAACCGGTTGAAAAGGCCTTTCAAAACCTTTGAAACAGGCTGCCACAGGAACATGTTGACCCCGTGGCAATAGGAGGGCTGCTGGATATCTATCCTGGAAAGCACGTCGGCGAGGATGACGGTGCTGAGCTGGTGCTTGTTTTTGAGGGCATAAATTATGACGCCTTTCCCGGAAAAGCCCTTGAGCTCGTCAAGATAGCTCTCCCTTAACTCAACGCGGCAACGCACCTCCCTGGCGAACACCCCGCCTATGGCAAGGCCGTTCTGGTCAAGGATGCCCTTGTTGTATTCCGGGTTGGGCTCGGATTCCTTTTTGGCTGATATGGACATTTTCAAACCGAGCTTCAGGCCTTCTCGAAATAAAACTCGTCGGGAAACCTGTTATTCATGTATTTCCTGACGAAATCCTCTATTTTCGAAGCAGTGTTGAACTTCATTGATTCTTTCAGGAGGGCCTTGGCCTCCTCCAGGGTGGAATTCCTTATTATCTTTTTAACCCTGGGTATTGCCAGGGGGTTCATGCTCAGCTCATCAAGCCCCAGGCCCAGCAGCATCAGGGTAAATGCCGGCTCACCGGCCATTTCCCCGCAGATCGCCACGCGTATGCCGGCTTCATGGGCGGCTTCCACTATCATGCGGATCAGCCTCAGCACGGCGGGATGAAGGGGATCGTAGAGATAGCTGACCCTCTCATTCACCCGGTCGATTGCCAGGGTATATTGTATCAGGTCATTGGTCCCGATGCTGAAAAAATCGACTTCCCTGGCCAGGCTGTCGGCAATGATGACAGCCGAGGGCACTTCAATCATTATTCCCAGTTCGATATCATCTCCCGTCGGGATGTTTTCCCGGGCGAGTTGCTGCCTGACCTCCCCCAGGATCGATTTGACTTTCTGTATTTCCTCGAGACTGGAGATCATCGGGAAGAGTATCCGCGTCTTCCCATAGGCGCTGGCGCGCAGGATAGCCCTCAGCTGGACCTTAAAGAGTTCGATCTCCTGGAGGCAGAACCTGATGGCGCGCAGGCCCATAACCGGATTGAGTTCGTCGGCCACCCTGGGGTCCGAGATGAATTTATCGCCGCCCAGGTCAAAAGTACGGATAGTGGACCACTGGAGGCTTGTCCCCTCGATGATCTTCCTGTAATTGGAGAAATGCTCCTCTTCAGTGGGAAGCCGTTCCCTGTTGATATAGATGAATTCCGTCCGGTAAAGGCCGATGCCTTCCGCCCCATGGGCGAGGGCAGTCTGGATCTCTTCGACAAACTCGATATTCGCCCCTATTCCAACCTTGCACCCTTCGAGGGTGACGGCCGGCAAATGGGCTTCCCGGAGCAGGTCTTCCTCGAGGATTTCAAAATGCCTTTTCTTTTCTTCGTACCTTTTCAGGAC
>JBDKTK010000342.1:0-2461 GCA_039680225.1 Syntrophaceae bacterium | reverse complement strand
TCCTTGTGAAGACCTAGTAATTTCTGCTTGAGGATTTCTTTTTCTTCCTGGGCGGGGTGCCGGTTTGTCGGCATCTTCATCGGCTGTCGCCGCTGACGCCGGGGCAACCCTTGCCTACGGGTCCGTGATCTTCATCTGCTGGCTGAGCTTCCTGGCATTTTTCACCGCCTCGCCGGTCCTCATCACCGCCAGGGAAATATCGTCATCGGGCTTGCCCAGCAGGTCTTCCGCTTTCTTGTAAAGCCTGTTGGCTGCTTCGACATCGGCCCGGCTCTCGGCGCAAACTCCCAGGTTGTATGCCAAAGCGTAGGATGTGGATGTCAGCGACGCCGCCTGGCCCCACAGCTCGCAGGCCTTGTCGAGCCGCTTTTTGCCGGCCCACGTAATTCCCTGTTTCAGTTTTTCGGATGCCGCCGGGTTGGTTATCCCATCCGTCGAGTCCATGAGCTTGATCAGCTTTGTTTCATAATAGGGCGCTATGTCCTGGCGAAAACTCATTTTCACCTGGGCCTTTGCCGTCTCGAGCAGCTCGTACTCGCCTCGCGGAGATCCCGCATCCTCGCATTTGCCGTCTTCGGCAAACCCGGACAGGTTCCGGGCATACACAACCCTGCCGGTTTGAACTTCAACCAGTTTCGGGTTGCAGATAAAATTCATGACATTCTTCGTGCAGTTTACAGTCCACCTCTTGTATCGCAGGCACTTGCCCTGCTGCGTCCTGCCCTTGCTGTCTTTATATTCCTCGTATCTCGCGCACTCTTCGCGGTTTTCCCTGTAGTAGCTGCTTTTAAAGCTCTGCTGGACGGTGCCCGTATAAATCCCCTGGGCTCCCAGCATTTTGCCAAGTTGAACGGCTTTTGACGGGTCAACCAGCCCGCTTTGCGAGAATTTCATTTCGGACATGACTTTGTCGAGAGATGTCCTGTCGATCAGGGTGAAGTACTGCCTGTCATCGATTGTTATGCTGCCCAGGACGCCTTCAATTTCAGAAGCGAATTCCTGGCCCCCCCTGCCGTTGAAGGGCACGACTGCCACAACTTTCGCCATGGCCGCTTCGTGGTAATTGGCGGGCTTGAGCATATTCACGGGCACCTTGGTTGCGCATCCTGCCGCGAATATCGATAAAACAGCTAAAAAAGCAAAAAACCTCCCCCTCTTTGTCATGACAACCTCCAGGCTGGATTAAATGCAGAAAGATATAAGGAAATAAGAATATTGCCGGAACGGGTCTTTTTACATGCTGATATGTTCATCCGCGACCAGATATCAAAACAGGACCGAATCAATGGAAACAGGAGCAAGCCGAAACAGGATTATCCGTCGTGTTCTTTTCTTCAGCCTTTCAAAAAGTTTTCTGAAGAGATTTTTTATTCAGTTTTACCTTGCATTCGAGAGATATAGGTTACCGAGTAGGTTGTCAAGAAATTTTGAGTCAGGGAAATATGCCGGCCGGTCCCCATGCGGTCTATCGATATCTGTTATATCTCCAGCCTTGTAACAATCCCCTGGAGTTTGCTCGGCGGGAGCTTATAGAACTGGACAAAATTCGGGGTGACCTTTTTTATAAAGCTGAATATATGCCAGACGGGATTGCCTGTGATTATGTCCTCTATCCCGTAAAAAATAACCTTCTCGTAAATCCCGTTCACGTTCAGGATACCTTCGATGTCCGGGACCTCCCTGTATCCGGCGAGTATCTCGAAGCAGTCAAGCCCCTTCCCAATGTCCTTCTGCATCACGGTGTCCACCCCGAAGGGCTCTTCGGTCCTCGTGATGGAGATGAAAATATTTCTTTCATAAATTATGTTGCTCCGGAAAATGCAGTGGATCACGTAAGGGGGGACGACCTTCCAGTTTCGGGTAAAGAAGAGCGCCGTCCCCGGGATCCTGCCTTTTTCATAAACCTGCTCATAGCCTGTCAGGAAGGCATCTATATCCAGCGGCCGCAGGGAGCGGAACAGCAACTGCTGCCCCTTGATGTAGATCAGCATGACCGCAAGGGGGATTGCGGCAAGTATCAAAGACCAGTATGCGCCGTGCGGAAGTTTGGTCAGGGTGGAGAACAGGTAAACGAAGTCGATAAGGCAGACGGCAATCGCCGCGGGAAGTTTCCACTTCTCAACGTGCGTGAAGATGATCACCATCATCAGCGTGGTCGTCGTCATCGACCCCATGACTGCAAGGCCGTAAGCCGCGGCGAGATTGGCGGACTCCCTGAAAATGATCATCACGAAGATGACTGATATGAGGAGGAACCAGTTCACTGTGCCGATGTAAATCTGGGACTGCAGTTCGCTTGACGTATATTTCACCTTGAACATGGGCATGATGCGGGTCGTGATCCCCTGGTAGACGATCGAAAACACCCCGCTGATCATCGCCTGGGACGCTATTATAGTCGCTATTATGGTGAGGGCCAGAAAGGGGATATACAACAGCGGCGCCTGGTATCTCACCATAC
>JBDKTK010000341.1:0-16368 GCA_039680225.1 Syntrophaceae bacterium | reverse complement strand
AGGCAGATGGAGAGCAGCAGGTCCTGCTCCGCATGCCTGATTATTTCGAATGACCATGAGGTATCCCGCAATACTCCCCGTTTCGTGCGCAGCCTGAAAGCGTAATTGCGGAGGGAACCTTTTTTCTTCAGGGCGCGGACCATACGGGAGCGATCGCCGGGATTGCAGTACAGCCCGAGCTCACGGGTCGTTTTGCCGATCAACTCTTCCCTGGCAAATCCCACAAGCCTGACGAATTCGGAATTGACGACCAGAAGTTTTCCGTCTTCCAGACCGGAAATTACGGACGGGGCAGGGCTGGAATGGAAGGTCTTGATGAAAAGTTCTTCCAGCCTGACTCTCTTTTTCTCCTCGAACTGGTGAAGGAGCCTGGCATGCAGTGCCGGGGCTATGAATGAGGCAATCTTTTCCAGGACCGCCACGTCTGAATTGGCATAAGGTGTCTTTTTGTTGGCTACTTCAAAAACCCCGATGGCCCGGTCCTGGAAGATTATAGGGACAGCAATGGCCCGTTCGATCGGGACATGTCCCTCGGGCACCTTCCCGGGGGTGTCCAGAATAATGCTTTTCTTTTCCCGGATAGACCGCCCCCAGGAGCAGTTGCCCCACGTCTCGGAAGGAAATCTTGTGGATTTGTCGACTATCCGGCATTCGGCCCAGACATTCCGGCTCATGGAGGGGGCCACGGCGGCCCCGTCTTCATCGATATAAGCGAAGACGCCGTAAACGCTTCCCGTGGCTTCCAGGACAACGTCAAGCACCCCCCCATACATTTCGTCCCGGGGGGTGGTAAGGAGAATATTGGCGATCCTGTTTTGTACTTCCAATAAATGTTTGTTCATCTATAATCTGACACGTACTGCAAATGCGGCTGATTTTATTCGGGAATTAATTAGAATACCATCAGGGGAAACCTGATTTTCGGCTGCGCGAGAGGCTGAGGAGGAGGAAATTGAGAAGAGATGTTATCCATTTAAGTCGTCATTACTGCGCGAGCAGGAATCCGGTTTCAAAAAGACTGGACCCCTGCCTGCACAGGTGTGGCGCATTCGGGATTTTCAAGTGTCTGCAATAGCATTACGCCCCGCCGCCCAATGCCTTGTAAAGATTCACCAGGTTCGTGAGCCTGGCGAGCCGCAGGGATATCAGCGCCTGCTGCGAGGCGTAGAGGGAACGCTGCGAGTCGAGGACGCTCAGGTATGTATCGATGCCTTTCGTGTACCGGAGATTGGAAAGCCGGTAGCTTTCCGCCGAGGCGAAGACAAGGTCCTGCTGGGCACGGAGCTGGTCGTCAACGGTCCCGCGCCGGGCAAGGGCGTCGGCCACCTCCCGGAACGCAGTCTGGATCGCCCCTTCGTACTGGGCCTGGGCGATTTCCCTTTCCACTTTGACCACATCATAGGCAGCCCACGTGCGCGGATCGAAAATCGGTATAACGATCTGCGGCACGAAGCTCCATGTCGAGGCGCCCCCTGTAAAAAGGCCTGAGAGCGCATCACTCGTCGTGCCGATACTCGTGGTAAGGGCGATGCGGGGGAAGAGGGCCGCGCGGGCTGCGCCGATGTTGGCATTGGCGGCTTTCAGGAGATTTTCGGACTGCATGATGTCCGGGCGGTTTAACAGGACTTCCGACGGCAATCCGGCGGAAAAATCCTGCAGCACTGTGTTTGCATCCAATTCTTCAGGCAAAAGCCCCGCCGCCACCGGCGAACCCGCCAGCAGGTTGATGGCGTTTTCATCCATCGCAATCAGGCCGGTATATCTGGCGATGTCGACCCGCGCCGTCTCAACCCTTGTCTGGGCCTGGCGCAGGTCCAGTTCGGATGAGGCGCCCACTTCATAACGCCGCCGGATCACTTTATAAGTCGCCTCCTGTGCCTCCAGCGTGGAACGGGCGAGTTTCAGGTTCTCACGGTCGGCGGCCAGGGCCAGGCAGGCATTTGCAACTTCCGCAATAAGCGCTGTCTGCGCGCTGCGCCGGGCCTGCTCGGTGGCGAGGTAAAGCTCGAGGGCCTGGTCCTTCAGGCTGCGGATGCGGCCGAAGAAATCGATCTCCCACGCCGTTATACCCACGTTGAGATTGTACAGTTCTGTAGTCAGAGGCTGTCCCGTTCCGGAGAGGATTCCGGGGACACGTTCCTTGCTGAACGTCCCCTGGGCATCCACCGTCGGCAACAGTTGCGCCCTCTGGATGCGGTAGGTCGCCCTGGCCCTTTCGATATTCAGGGCCGAAACGCGCAGGTCGCGGTTATTGGCAAGCGATAGTTCTATCACCTTCCGCACCTGTTCGCTCTGGATGAAATCCTGCCACATGATCCGGGGGGCTGCTTCACCCGCTGTTTTCTTATAGGCGGGGCCGCCCGGCCAGTCGGAAGGAACGGGGGCCTCGGGTCTCGTGTACTTCGGCGCCATCGTGCAGCTGAAGAGGAAGCAGGTTAACAGAAGAGCAATAACGATTCTATTCATTCTCCTTCTCCTCCGTAACTTCAGGCTTGATTTCAGTCCCGGATTTTTCCTTTTTACCGAAGAATCTTTCTTTCAGCGATCTCAAGAGAGGTGAAGAAATCACGTCCTTCTTTTCCCCCGCGATATTTTCTTCCTGTCCCCCGGGGGTTTGAGCAAATTTCTTTTTCCCGAAGGTCTGTTCTATCAGCACATAAAAAAGCGGCGCAAAAATAATAACCAGGAACGTGGCAGTCACCATGCCTCCCAGGACTCCGGTGCCGATGGCGTTTTGCGCGCCTGCTCCGGCCCCGGTCGCAATGGCAAGGGGCAGAACACCGAAGCCGAATGCCAGGGAGGTCATCAAAATCGGGCGGAACCGCAGTTTCGCCCCCTCCACCGTGGCCTCCACGAGGCCCATCCCTTTATCCACTCCGGATTTGGCGAACTGAACTATGAGGATGGCGTTCTTGGTCGTCAATCCCAGGGTTGTGAGCAGCCCGATCTGGAAATAGACATCGTTGGGCAGCCCCCTCAGGCTGGTGGCGATAACTCCCCCGATCACCCCGAGCGGCAGGGCCAGCAGGATCGATATGGGAATGGGCCAGCTCTCATAGAGCGCAGCGAGACAAAGGAAAATAACAAAAATTGAAAAGGCATACAGCATAGGCGCCTGGGAGCTTGACATCCTTTCCTGGTAGGAAAGGCCCTGCCAGTCATAACCGACCCCCTGCGGCAGTTTCCTGACAAAATCTTCCATCGCTTTCATTGCCTCTCCGGAACTCCTGCCGGGCGCCGATTCGCCCACGATGTTCATGGACGGGAACCCGTTGAATCGCTCCAGCTTGGGCGCTCCTGATGTCCAGCGGCCGGCTGCAAATGACGAGAAGGGGACCATATTGCCCGCGTTATTGCGCACGTGCAGTTTTTTCAGATCATCGGGCAGCATGCGGAAGGGGGCGTCCGCCTGGGCGTAAACCCTTTTAACGCGCCCGCCCTGGATGAAGTCGTTGACGTAAGAACTACCGAAAGCGGCCGATATGGTGCTGTTTATGGATGAGATCGGCACCCCCAATGCCCCGGCCTTCTCCCAATCCACCTCGATCCGGTATTCGGGCACGTCCTCCAGACCGTTGGGGCGCACCTTGGTCAATACGGGGTCCTTCGACGCCATGCCGAGGAGCTGGTTGCGGGCATTCATCAATTCCTGATGCCCCATCCCGCCCCTGTCCAGCAGCTGGAAGTCGAAACCTTTTGCCTGACCCAGCTCAATAACGGCGGGCGGCGAAAAGGCAAAAACCATGGCATTGCGGATCTGGGAGAACTGCTTCATTGCCCTGCCGGCCAGGGGGCCGACTTTCAATTCAGGCCGGTCCCTGAGTTTCCAATCCTTCAGTTTTATAAACGACAGGCCCGCATTCTGACCGCGGCCGGAGAAGCTGATGCCGGAAACAGTCATAACGGCCTCTACGGCATCTTTTTCATTTGTGAGGAAATAGTCCCGCACCCCTGTCATTATCTGGTCTGTCTGCTCCAGGGTGGAGTTGGCCGGAAGGAGCGCCTGGACCATCAAAATGCCCTGGTCCTCATCCGGGAGATAGGCCGTGGGCATCCGCAGGAAAAGGATTCCCATTGCCGCGACAATCAACAAGAAAGCGGCGACGTAACGCATCTTCCGGGACAGGGAGTGGCCCACCAGCTGCAGGTACTTGTCCCTTGTCTTGAAAAACATCCTGTCGAACCATTTGAAGAACGGGCGCAGGAAACGGACAGAGTATTCCGCAGGCTCATGCCCTGCGGGGACCGGCTTCAGCAGCGATGCGCAGAGCACCGGCGTCAGTATTAAAGCGACCACAACGGAAAGCAGCATGGAAGAGATAATCGTAATCGAGAACTGGCGGTAGATGACGCCGGTGGACCCGGTAAAAAAGGCCATGGGGCCGAAGACCGCCGAGAGCACAAGCCCGATGCCGATCAGCGCGCTGGTGATCTGTTCCATTGACTTGGCCGTGGCCTCCCGGGGGGACAGTCCTTCCTCGCTCATTATCCTTTCCACGTTTTCGACGACGACTATGGCGTCGTCGACGAGCAGTCCGATGGCGAGCACCATCGCGAACATGGTCAGCATGTTTATGGAGAACCCGAATGCCCCCAGGACCGCAAACGTCCCCAGGATAACGACCGGCACCGCTATTGTTGGTATTAAGGTGGCCCGCATGTTTCCCATGAACAGGTACATCACAAGGAAGACCAGCAGGATCGCCTCGAACAGCGTCGTGACCACTTCTTTGATGGCAACTTTTATGAAAGGCGTTGTGTCATAGGGATACACAACTTTCATGCCGGAGGGGAAGAAGTGGCTCATTTCCGCGAGCTTCGCTTTGACCGCGTCGGCTGTGTCAAGGGCATTGGCCCCGGCCGCCTGGCGGATGGCCAACATAGCGGAAGGCTTGCCGTTGAAAGCGGGCTGGATGTCATAGGCCTCTGTTCCCAGTTCCACCCGGGCAACGTCCTTTATCCTCACGATGGAACCATCGGCATTGGTGCGGATCGGGATCGCGGCAAACTGCTCGGGGCTCTTGAGCATGCTCTGCACGATGATGGCCGCATTCAGGCGCTGGCCCTCGACCGCGGGCGCTCCCCCGAACTGGCCGGCCGAAACCTCGGCATTGTATGCCTTGAGGGCCGTCACGACGTCCTGGATAGTCATCTGGTAATCGGTGAGCCTGTTGGGATTAAGCCAGACCCGCATGGCGTACTGGCTTCCGAAGATTTCCACCTCTCCGACACCCGGCACCCTGGAGAGCACCTTTTCCAGGTTGGACACCGCGTAATCCCGCAGGTCATCGCCGTTCATGCTGCCGTCCTCCGAGATCAGGCCGACAATAATGAGCCAGTTGCGGGTGCTCTTCATAACCTTGACTCCCGTCTGCTGCACGGCTTCCGGCAGGCTGGCCATGGCAAGCTGGAGTTTGTTCTGCACCTGGGACCAGGCGAGGTCGGGGTCGGTCCCCGGCATAAAGGTCAGTTCGATGCGCGAAGTACCGGAAGAATCGCTCGTCGCGGAAAGATAAAGCAATTTGTCAAAACCGGTCATCTTTTGTTCGATTATCTGGGTAATGCTGTTTTCAACGGTCTCCGCAGAAGCGCCGGCGTAATTAGCGGAAATGGTTATGGACGGCGGCGCGATCGGAGGGTATTGCGATATGGGCAGCTTGTATATTGCAAGCGCGCCCGCCGACATCATTATGATTGCAATGACCCAGGCGAAGACCGGGCGGTCCAGGAAAAATTTCGATAACATTCAGTCGCCTCCGTCAGTTCGATTTTGCGGCCGGCGGGGCTGTGTTTTGCCCGCTGTCCTGCTTGCCGGCCCCCAAAGGGACCGCCTTGGCGGAAGCGCCAGGTTTCACTTTCTGCATGCCTTCAACGATCACCCGATCGCCCGCTCCGATCCCGGAGGAAACGAGCCATTTGTCTTTCATGGCGCGATCGAGCGCGAGCATCTTCTGCTGGACCTTTCCTTCTCCGTCAATGGTCAGCGCATAGGGCTCGCCCTTGGGAGTGCGGAAGACTGCCTGCTGCGGCACCAGGATGGCCTTCGTGTTGACGCCCTCTTCAACGACCGCACGGACAAACATCCCGGGCAGCAGGATGCCCTTCGGGTTGGGGACTGTAACGCGGAGGTTCACCGTTCCGGACGCGGGGTCTACCGAAACATCCCGGAATTGCAGCTCCCCGGGAAGGGGATACTGGGAATTGTCCTCCAAAAAGATACGGACCTTGTTATGGCCGTTTTTTTCCCGGTTGAGGCGGCCTTCCTCAAGGTGGCGCCGCAGCTGCATCAGCTCGGTCGTGGATTGGGGCACATTCACGTACATCGGGTCCAGCTGCTGGATGACTGCCAGGGCCGAGGCTTGATTGGCCGTGACCAGGGCGCCCTCCGTAACGTTTGATTTTCCGATGCGGCCCGAGATGGGCGCCTTTACCGACGTGTATTTCAAATTTATCCCGGCCGTTTCCACCATGGCCTTCCAATACTGGATCTCCGCTTCCGTCTGCTTCAGGGCGGCCGAGGCGTCGTCGTATTCCTGCCGGCTTACCGCTTTGTCTTGCAGCAGTTCTTTATAACGGTCCGCTTTGAAGCGGATTGACGTCATGCTGGCCTCGGACTTGCTCAGGGATGCCCTGGCATTGTCCAGCGCCGCCTTGAAAGGCGCCGGGTCGATCTGGAACAGGACCTGGCCGGACTTGACATCGGAGCCTTCGGTGAAGAGGCGCTTCTGGACGATGCCGCCCACCTGGGGGCGGACCTCGGCAATCCGGTTGGCTGCCGTCCTGCCGGTCAATTCGGTCGTGATGACGACCCGCTCCGGTTTAAGTTCCACTACCGCCACTTCGGGAGCGGGCGGGGCTTTTTTATTGGCGGATGATTGCTGTCCGCATCCTGTCAGAAAGAGAGCAGATAACGCCATCGCAACAAGGCAATAAGGGGCTCCAGCTATGAATCCTGCAAACCATTTCATGAATAAACACCTCAATTAAAAATCACCTTTTTATAGCATCCCACGATGCTTTTATCGTCTGATTTATTAGATTGTCATCAAGCTCCGCCAGTCCCAAGATGTGCTCGCGGGTCAGCATGAGCAAAGGCCCCAACGCCAGGGCGAACTGGATGAACAAGGGCAGGTCCTTCAAATCCTTGTCCTTTCTGCCCTGTTCCAATATGCTCCTTAATATATTCGGGTCTTCCGTCTTACCGTGAATCCTGTCGCGGCGGATCGATACGCCGTAAGGCGAATTGTGATACTGTTCAACATACCGGAAGACCAGCGGGTTAGTAATGAAATACTTCAGCAGCGTACTGCCGAAGTGGAGGAAACATGCCTCAATGGGCTCACCGGCGGGATAGCCTTCCTCAACGGCACTTGTCATTTCGTTCTCAAGCTCCTGGTACAGTTCGGCGATAAGGGAGTTCTTGCAGGGGAAATAGCGGTATATTGTTCCCGCACCCACGCCTGCCTTTTTCGCGATCATGGCCATCGGGGCCCCGTGAAAGCCTTGCTCGGCGATAAGTTCCAGGGCCGCCCTTAATATTTCTTCCCGTTTGTTGGAATTTTTCATTTCCCCTGCCTCGGAGTGAACGTTCATTCACTTAAACCATCCGGGGGCTTTTGTAAAGAAGATTCTGAGGAATAATCAGAGGGGTTGATAAAATCTATGCAGCATCGACATCCGGGGCGAAACTGCACCGAATAAATGGAATTTATTTGTAATTTTTCCCGAAGCCGATCCCGAGTTTTTTCATCCTGCTCCTCAACGTGCTCGGGTTTATGCCCAGCAGGCCGGCAGCCCCGTTGGCGCCGTGGATTTTCCCGCCGGTCTTTTCCAGCGCCCGGATTATATGGTGGATGCTGATTTCATTCAGCGTGAGCGAGTCCATGCCCGGCCCGGCAGCCGGCTGGTACACCCGGCTGTCCTGTCCTGAAATGTTGCTGAAATTCAAAGGGCCCTTCCTGTTTAATATAATTTCCCGTTCGATGACATTTTCCAGTTCCCTGACATTCCCCGGCCAGTCATACCCGGTCAGGCGATTGATTGCCCCGGGACTAAGGTCCGGCAGTTCGGGCAATTTAAGTTCCAGGGATTTTTTGTTTATAAAATAGTGGACCAGCGATGGTATGTCCTCTTTTCTTTCCCGCAGCGGGGGAATCCTGACGGGGAAGACATTTATGCGGAACAGCAGGTCCTCCCGGAACCGGCCCGCCCTGACCATCTCGTCCAGGTTCCTGTGGGTTGCCGCAATGATCCTGATGTCCACCGGGATCGGCTTTGACCCGCCGACCCTCTCGATTACTTTTTCCTGGAGGACACGCAGCATCCTTACCTGGGCCTGGAGGGGGAGTTCCCCTATCTCGTCAAGGAATATGGTCCCGCCGTTGGCGCGTTCAAAACGGCCCCGCCTCTGCTCCACGGCCCCCGTAAAGGCGCCTTTCTCATACCCGAAGAGTTCGCTGTCAATCAGGGTTTCCGGTATGGCGCCGCTGTTCACGGTTATGAACGGGCCCTTGCTCCGCGAGGAGAGATGATGAATGGCGCCGGCGAGGACGCCCTTGCCCACGCCGGTCTCCCCCAGGAGCAGCACCGGGCTCTCCAGGGGCGCCACCTTGCGGACCATTTCCATCACTTGCTTCAGGCCGAAATCCGACCCGATGATCTCATCGGCAGACATGCTCAGCAGTTCCTGCCGGAGATACTTATTGTCGTCGGACATCATGTCCTTGAGCCTGATGACCTCTTCATGGGTAAGCGCGTTGGCGACGGCTACCGCATAAGGTTCGTTCAGCAGCGAGAAGAGGCGGGCATGGTCTTCGGTGTACCTGCCGTTGCCCCCGGCCGTTAAGACCAGGGAGCCGATGCGCTTGTTTTCGATGACAAGCCGCATCACCAGCGCCGAGGACTTTTTCGGCACTTTCATCGCTGCGAGCAATTTCTTTATGACGGGGTCCGTTTCCGGGTAATTGACTATCCGCACATTGGGAACGTCGGGCTCTGTAAAACTCGCCCTGCCGGCCTTGTCCAGGGGTGCCACGATATCCGTGCTGTTTGCGCCCGAACCCGATATTTCGGCAACCGTGTGCATGGCGCCGAGGTTGGCATCGTAAAAATGCAGCGACATCATATCGAGCGGGATCACATTCCTTAAATAATCAAACGACCGCTGCAGGGCGGTTTCCAGGTCCAGGCTGCCGCATATCCTTAATGTCATGTGGCGGAAAAATTCATTCTCATTAAATTCCATCTCGAATCCTTTCAGGTCGTCTGAATCACCTTCATGAACTTGCGAAATATCGCAAAGTATACAGAAATTGCGAAATAGCGCAATAATTTTTTGCGAATATTCGCAATTGATAATGCGATGTATCCAGCAACTATCGATTATTATTCAGTTTTCATGCATGGCATATTCTATGCTCTTCCGGAGATTAAAAATTGAAAACATGACGAGCGACGAAAATGAAATGGATAGAGGTAATAAAAATCAGCGCTGCCGAAAACAGGAGGACGGCTTTGGAGAACAAAATCCGGTCGGTCATGTGGAACCTGAAAACGGAAGGAAACCCGCAAATGGTGAAACTGTACAGGAACCTGCCGGACGGGGATTTGAGCATCCACTTGTTCTGGGACGAGGGCAAGGCGGAGCCCTGGGGAAGCAAGACAGGCCTTTGCCTTGCCCGCCTGCTCAAGCAATACGGCCTGATCTCCCACTCGGTATGGGTTGAGAATAAATCTGAGGAGGCTTTTGGAAAGGCCCTTTGGCACGAAGGTCAAGGGACATCCCCCGGGAGCTTTCCCCGCAATGAAACAGAAAATTTAGAATTAAAAGGAGTAGAAAAATGGAACAGGTGAAAAAAGTGGCAGCAGCCTCCCCATTTCCGGCGCCCTGGAGGCGGGGGAGGAGAGCAGCTTCCTGGAACGCTGGGGCCTGGCCCTCGCCCAGTGGAGCGAGAAATGGTTCCCCGACGCGCTCGTGTTTGCGCTGCTGGGGATTGTCTTCGTGTTCGGTTTCGGCATTTTCCTGGGCGAAAGCCCTGCAAAGCTGGCAGTACAGGGGGGAAAGGCCTTCTGGTCCCTGGTCCCCTTTACCATGCAGATGGTCATGGTGATCATCGGCGGTTTCGTGGTCGCCACGTCTCCGCCGGTTTACAAACTCATCCAGAAGCTGGCATGCATCACGACCAGGCCCAAGGCAGCCGTCGCGTACGTGGCATTCTTCTCGATGCTGACGTCGCTGCTCTCCTGGGGGCTGAGCCTTATATTCAGCGGCCTTTTAGTCAGGGAAATGAGCCAGCGGATCAAGGGCCTGGATTACAGGGCGGCCGGGGCCGCGGCTTATCTCGGCCTGGGCGCCGTCTGGGCATTGGGACTGTCTTCATCGGCGGCGCTGCTGATGGCCACTAAGGGCGCCATCCCCGCGAAGCTCTATGACGTCAGCGGTTTGATACCCATTAACCAGACGCTGTTCATCTGGCCTACGCTCATCACGGCAGTGGCCTTGATCAGCGTTTCGATATTGATAGCGTATTTCTCGACGCCCAAGCCCGAGAACGCCAAGACGGCCGAGGACTACGGCATCAAGTTCGAACCCATCGACCTGACCATAGAAAAGCGGCAGAAACCGGGCGAATGGCTTGAATACAGCCCGCTGCTCACGATCATCGTCGTGGCCCTGCTCGGCTGGTATGTCGTCGACGTGTTCCGCACATCGCCCCAGGGCGCCATGGCCGCGCTGGACCTTAAGATCTACAACCTGGTGTTCATAGCCGTAGGGCTGCTGATGCACTGGAGGCCGAAACGCTTCCTGCGCGCCGTGACCCAGTCCGTCCCGGCGACCGGCGGCGTCCTCATCCAGTTCCCGTTCTATGCCGTGATCTTCGGCATGATCGTGGGCTCGGGGATTTCCGACTGGCTGGCCGGCCTGTTCGTCCAGATCACGACCCAGGGGACGTATCCGCTCCTCGTGGCCGTCTATTCCGCTATCCTCGGCGTGTTCATCCCGTCGGGGGGAAGCAAGTGGATCATCGAGGCCCCGTACATCCTCCAGGCCGCCAATCTGCACCAGGTAAACCTGGGGTGGGTCGTCCAGATCTATAACGCTGCAGAGGCGCTCCCCAACCTGATCAACCCCTTCTGGATGCTGCCGCTGCTCGGCATGCTCCGCATCAAGGCAAGGGACCTGGTCGGGTATTCGTTCCTGCAGCTCATCGTGCACGTGCCGCTCGTGTTCTTCCTGTGCTGGTTCTTCGCACAGTATATTCCGTACGTGCCGCCGATAAAATAAAAGGGGACAGAGGAGAAGGGCGGAAGCGGGGGCCGCCGGAGGCCCCCGCTTTCCGACCATTTTAAGGCCGGTGAGAAAAATGAAAGATATTCGGAAAATCCTGATAGCGAACCGGGGCGAAATAGCCGGGGCGATCATCACGGCCGCGGCCGCCATGGGCATCCGGACTGTCGCGGTCTATGAAAGGCCCGACAGCGGCGCGCCCTGGCTCGACCTGGCCGACAGCAGGGTCTTCATCGGCAACGGCCCAGTGCGGGACTACCTCGATATCGAAAAAATTATCCGGGTCGCCCGCCTGAGCGGGGCCGACGCGGTCCACCCCGGTTACGGGTTCCTTTCCGAGAACCCGGAATTCGCCGAGGCCTGCCGGTCGGCCGGCCTGATATTCATCGGCCCGCCGCCCCGGGTCCTGCAGGCGCTCGGCAATAAGGCCGCGGCCAAGAGGATTGCGCAAAAAGCGGGGATACCGTGCATCCCGGGGACGGGAAACCTGGTCCCGGACGGGGACGCCGTCGCCCGGATATCCGGGTTTGCGTTCCATCACGGGTACCCGGTCATGCTCAAGGCGTCTTACGGCGGAGGCGGCCGTGGCATCCGGAAGATAAACGATATTACCCAGCTTGAAGCGGAGCTGCACCACGCCGCCAAAGAGGCCCGGCGCTGTTTCAGCGACGACAGCATCTATGCCGAGAAATACATCGAGTCGCCCCGCCACATTGAAGTCCAGGTATTCGCGGACAATTACGGCAACGTAATTCACCTGGGCTCCCGGGACTGTTCCATCCAGCGCCGGCACCAGAAACTGGTCCAGTCGGCGCCGGCCCTCCTCGACCCCGCTGCCCTGGAGAAGATGCAGCAGGCCGCCGTCAGGATGGCGCAGGCGGCCGGCTATGCCGGCGCGGGCACGGTGGAGTTTCTCGTGGACCGCCATACCGGCGAGTTCTGGTTCATGGAGGTCAACGCGAGGCTCCAGGTGGAGCACACGGTTACTGAAATGATAACCGGCCGCGACCTGATAAAAAAACAGATCATGGCCGCCCGGGGAGAGCCGCTGGGGATTGACCAGCAGGATATATGCTTCAAGGGGCAATCCATCCAGGTGAGGATCAACGCGGAGGACCCTTACAATAATTTTCGCCCCGAGGGCGGGAAAACAATAGAGGCGCTGCGCATCCCCACCGGCAGCGGCATCCGGGTGGACAGCGGCATCAGGCAGGGCAGCCGCATCCCGATGGAATACGACTCATGCCTTGCCAAGCTCAACGTGTGGGGGCGCGACTGGCCGGAAGCGGTCGCCAGGCTGAGGAACAGCCTTGATGACTTTGTAATTGCCGGGCCGCGTACGACCATCCCGTTTTACAGGGCGATCTGCGGGGAACCCGATTTTATCAGGGGTGTCTTTGATACATCTTATATCGAAACACACCCGGCGATTTTTGAACACAGGGAAGGCATTCGCCCCGTACGGGCGTGTGCCGGATAAAATAGCTGAAAGGAGGAATTGAAAATGGAAGCGAATATAAAACCATCACTGGAAAACATGATCGAGAAGCAGATCCGGAAGTGGGAAATCGAACAGAGAAAGAAATACAAAAACCCGATAAGGCCGGTAATCACTCTCTCCAGGCTGCCCGGCGCCCTGGGGGGCGATTTGGCCCGCAAGATCGCAAAAGACCTGCAGATAGATATCTACGACCAGGAGATCGTGGAGGAAATCGCCCGCAACACCAACGTGAGCCGGAAGATCGTGGAATCTCTCGACGAGCAGGACCGCTCCGTGCTTGACGACTGGATCAGCGCCCTGGGGGAAGACCACATGTGGGCCTATGAGTATCTCGGCCAGCTGACAAAAGTGATCTGCGCGATCGGCACCCACGGCTATTCATTAATTATCGGACGGGGCGCCGGCTATATCCTCCCCAGGGAGGTGAGCCTGAGGGTCCTCGTGGTCGCGCCCCTGGAGATCAGGATCAACAATGTCATGCGAAAATACGGCGCATCCGAAAAAGACGCGAGGCGCAACGTGATGCGGGCGGAAGCCGAGCGCCGGGCATTTATCAGGAAATATTTCCAGGCCGACCTGACCGAACCGGCCAACTACGACCTGGCGATCAATACTGAAAATACCGATGTGGAAATTGCGGCGCGCATAATCAAAGAGATGTTCAACTCCAGGCACTGGTACGATTACGGGATGAGCAAGTAGCCCTTGCGGCAGATGGGAGCAGCTAGTCCGGTTTTCGGCATCTGCAGGACACTGCGAATCGCGAGATTTCGCAAAGTGTGAAATATCGTAAGCGCTTTCGCGAAATTTCGCGATCAACTCTGGTGCGGACGGCAAATGCCTTGAATTCACTGCTTTTTTAAACTTGGCATAGTAACTGCTCATCATGAAATCGGACCTGGATAACAATTAAAGGTTTTAAAGATGAAATGGATAGAGGTCATAAAAATCAGCATTGCTGAAAACAGGCGTGCGGCATTGGAACATCAAATCAAATCTGTAATTGCATCATTGAACAATGAGGAGAGGGCGGAGACGCTGAAACTTTACTATAACCTGCTGGACGGCGATTTGTGCATTCACCTTTGCTGGGACAATGGAGACCCGGAGTCCCGGGGGAGCAAGACAGGCCTTTGCCTGGCCCACCTGCTCAGGGAGTTCGGCCTGATCTCGCATTCTGTGTGGGTGGAACAAGAAACATGATCCTTTATTCCGTGTTGCATCAGATATCAAATGAGGAGGTACCATTATGAGTTCCCTCGTACTGTTAATCGTCGCAATATGTGTTTTCGCTCTTGCTTACCGGTACTATGCCGCTTTCATCGGCGCCAGGGTGCTGATGCTGGACGACCGCAATGTCGCCCCATCGGTGACCTGCAACGACGGGCGGGATTACGTGCCGACGAATAAATGGGTGGTTTTCGGCCACCACTTTGCAGCCATCGCCGGCGCGGGGCCGCTTATCGGCCCGGTTCTGGCGGCCCAGTTCGGCTGGGGCCCGGGGTTCTTCTGGATCCTGATCGGCTCAGTGTTTGCGGGCTGCGTCCACGACATGATCATCCTGTTTGCCTCGGTCCGCCACAAGGGCCAGTCGCTCACCATGATCGCCAAGAAGGACGTGAGCAAGTTCACAGGCACGCTCACCGCAATCGTGACACTGTTCATTATCATAGTGGCGCTGGCGGGCCTGGCCATAGCGGTTGTCAACGCCCTGTTCAACAATCCGTGGGGCGTTTTCTCGATCGCAATGACCATCCCCATTGCCATGCTGGTCGGCGTCTACATGTTCAAGATCAGGCCGGGCGCAATCCTGTCCGGCTCGCTGGTGGGCGTCACCCTGGTGTGCGCGGCCGTCTTTTTCGGGCCCCTGGTCGCCGAGTCGGGGATTGCAAGCTGGTTCACCTTCGACAAGAGCGCGATGTCGATCATACTGCCGGTCTACGGATTCTGCGCGGCGGCGCTCCCTATCTGGCTGCTGCTGGCCCCCCGCGATTACCTGAGCACATACATGAAAATCGGCGTCGTCCTGGCCCTGGCAGTCGGGCTGTTCTTTGTGAACCCCTCGGTCAAGATGCCCTTCACAACCCAGTTCATGCAGGGCAATGGTCCCATAATTCCCGGACCGTGGTGGCCGTACGTATTCATAACAATCGCCTGCGGCGCGATATCCGGCTTCCACGCCCTGATCGGTTCCGGCACCACACCCAAGATTATTGAGAAAGAATCCCAGATCCCGATGATCGGCTACGGCGCGATGCTGACGGAGGCCTTCGTGGGAATCATGGCCCTGATCGCCGCCACGACCCTGGTCCCGTCGGACTATTTCGCAATCAACTCTTCGGCGGCTGCCGTCTCGAAACTGGGAATGCAGGTCCAGGACCTGCCGGTCCTCAACCAGCTCGTCGGGCTCGACGTGGCCCACCGCCCGGGCGGGGCTATTTCCCTCGCCGTCGGCATGGCCCACATCTTCGCCAATATCGGCGAGGGCCTGCGGCACACGATGAAGTACTGGTTCCAGTTCATCATCATGTTTGAGGCGCTGTTCATCCTGACGACAATCGATGCCGGCACAAGGGTCGCCAGGTACATCCTCCAGGACATCTTCGGCCATGTCTACGAGCCGATGAAAAAGACGGACTGGATGCCCGGCGTCATCTTCACGAGCGCCCTGGTTTCTTTCGCCTGGGGCTACCTGCTCTACACGGGCGACATCACGTCGATCTGGCCGATGTTCGGAGCGACCAACCAGACGCTGTCCGCCCTGGCCCTGGCCATAGGCACGACGCTTATCCTGAAGATATCGGCCAAAAAGGCTTACGCGCTCATTACCGCCGTGCCCTGCCTCCTGATCACTGTTACAACGGTTGCGGCAGGCATCATGAACGTCCAGACATACTTTGCAAAAGGGCAGGGGCTCAATGCCTGGCTGAGCATCGCCATCATCGTCCTGGTGCTGCTCATCATCGCGGACAATATCCGCGTGTGGCTGAAGCTCCTCAAGACAACGGAGCCCGTGGGCATGAACGACGAACGGGAAGAGCATTTCTACCCGGCAAACATACACGAAAACGAGCACGCTCCCGCGCATGCCCATGGCGCAGGCGCAAAGGTCTAAGACCATAGCTCCTGGTTCCCTCCTTTTAAGAGGCCCCATGCCCGCGGCAGGCGCAGGGGCCTCGCCAGGAGCATCAATCCTTTCGCCGCAGAGATTTTTTCAGGTGAAAAAATATTCGGATTACTGATAAAGTGCATCCTTGATATGGTCAACTCATAATTACGAAAAGAGGTCCTCTCATGAAACTTTTTGGAGCCGGCGAACTCGACAGCAGAATCATCCAGGCGGGGTTATGCATCGGATGCGGCGCCTGCATTAATCTGTGCCCGTATTTTCAAAACTATCGCGGGAAAACGGCGGTACTTTTTCCCTGCGATAAGGAGC
This sequence comes from Syntrophaceae bacterium, assembly GCA_039680225.1. Classification (GTDB taxonomy): domain Bacteria; phylum Desulfobacterota; class Syntrophia; order Syntrophales; family UBA4778; genus JBDKTK01. The sequence continues at coordinate 141 of JBDKTK010000341.1, read as the reverse complement.
AGGGAAGGTGTTTCGCGTACTGCCCCAAAGCCGAGGTGGACCCGGACCGCCTTTCCTCGCTTCTTTTTAACAGGAGATACGACGGAAGTCCCCTGGGCGCGTGGAAGAGCATCCATATTTCCCGCGCCGGCGCCAAGGTGA
>JBDKTK010000340.1:0-2873 GCA_039680225.1 Syntrophaceae bacterium | reverse complement strand
CTGACGATCGGAAGCCCTTCGAGGAATAGAATGCGCCCGATCAGTTCCTCCGCATGCTTCATTTCATCAATTGCCCTTTTTTCAAAACTGCCGTGGAGTTTTTTGTATCCCCAGTTGTTGGCCATCTCGGAATGCACCATGTACTGGTTGATCGCCGTCAGCTCCTCGGCAAGCAGATAATTCAGCGCTTCAATGAGCTTCTTGTCGCCTTTCATGCATGACCTCCTGTTTATTGTTTTGCGTTGGGCCGGTAACGCCCGTTTGCAAAGAAAGGGCCCGACCGGCCGGCAGACCCTTTCTTTGTCGGCGTAAAAATTACCCGTGATTGTCAGGGAGCAAAGGGATTGGGAACGGCCAGGTCGTATACCGTTCTCCATTTCCCATTCTTATTGACTTCGACGGACTGGGCCTTTATTGCAGTCTTTGCCGTGTTGATATCGCCGTTGATCCTGACCTGCTCGGCGACGTGCCTCGCCAGAATTGCCCTGTCAACGTTCGGCACAAAATAATACATTCCGTCCGCGGTGAGGAGCACGAAAGTAAATTCCGTAGCAACAAGAGGATCCTCACTCCCCAGGGGGCATGTCTTGCCCTGCAAAACACAGTTGTACCCCTGAATCGACCCTTCCAATGTCCCTTGCGCGCCAAATGCGATTGCCGGGGTCAGCAGCACCAGGAAAAAAAGCACCATAAGTTTTTTCATACGTCTTCTCCTTTCGAGTTTTTTGTTACTTTTAAATTAGTATGTTCCTCATTAATGAACATCGGGAAATTCCTGACTGCCTGCGCGAAAATCCTGAATTCAAATTGGCGGAAGATTCGGAGCACAGTCGATTCATGCCGAGTGTTTAAAAACCCAGCCCGCGAACGCATCCATGAACTTCACCAGGAAACCGCGGACGGTCACATCGGCGATGCCCCCTTCGGCATCGAATATCCCGGCCGCCCCGCCCATGTAAGCCTCCGGCTGCTGCATCATCGGAACGTCCAGGAACACCATTGACTGCCTGAGGTGATGGTTTGCTCCGAATCCGCCGATGGCGCCGGGCGAAACGCTCACCACCGCCCCGGGCTTGCCGCTCCAGACGCTTTGGCCGTATGGGCGCGATCCGACATCGATGGCGTTCTTCAGAACGGCGGGAACCGAGCGGTTGTATTCAGGCGTAACAAACAGGAAACCATCGAAAGTCCTCACGAGTTCCCGGAACGATCTCCACGTTGAATGCGGCCTGCCCTCATCATCGAAATCCTGGTTGTAGAGCGGAAGCCCGCCGATCTCGATTATTTCGAGCTTCAGCGTTTCGGGCGCGATGTCAACGAGCGCGTTTGCCATTTTGCGGTTATAGGAACCTTTACGCAGGCTCCCCACGAAAACGGCGATCCTCTTTGTCATAAGTTGTCCTCCCAATTCGGCGCAACGGGCGCCATTGAAAAATTAAAGGGGCCCTTTTGCAGGCCCCGCAAATCGCCTTTAATTCCCCTGGCCGGATTTCAGGTCCCAGTATACCTGCTCCGGGATGTAGACATCTTCCAGCCTGTCATAAAGGAACATGCAGTAGTTGACCTCCCTCCAGACATAACGGGGCTCACAAAACAAACGGAGCGCGATTGCCGACTCGCAGGTCCCTGTGTGTGCGGTTTCCATATTAAATCCCTTTCTTAAGGCATTGCCCGGCCGATTTTAATCAGCCCGGCAGATTTGATTTTTTGGGCGCCTTTTTCCCGGCTACAAGGACCGTGTTTCGGGCTGCCGTCCCGGTACAGTCCGCGATGGGGCAATGCCGGAGAAATCCAGGAGCCTGCCTTTTTCCCTGCCCGCCCCGGCTGCGCTCTCGATGGCATCGCGGAATTGCAGCGCATCCGTGACGGCGCAATCGTCGCCTGCCTGGTCAAAATAGCAGAATATGCTCTTGTCGGATTCGGACCATTCCTGGAAGCTTTCCTTCCAATTCCCGATCAGGCCGGGTATTTTCGCTCCCTTCCGGACTTTCGGATTGTGCATCCGCACATAAACAAAATCTGCGGTTGAGACCCTGGGGGACATCCTCTCGCCCGCCTGGAAAATACCGAGGGCCGCGTTTTTTTCGGCCAGCAACTCGTAAGTGCTTTCGTTGAACCAGCTCGCATCGTGGAATTCAAAGGCGAAACGGCGGTCCCGCGGCAAAGCCGCCAGAAACGATTTCAATCTTTCCCGGTTGAAGCGCAGATTCGGGGGCATCTGCAGCAGTATGGGGCCGAGCTTTTCCCCGAGCGCGTCTATTTTGGCCAGGAACGGGGGAACGATTTCCCGGCCGTCGTTGAGCCTCTTGATATGCGTGATGTACCGGTTGGCCCTGACTGAAAACACGAACGAATCCGGGACGGCCCGGGCGAGCTGCGCCAGCACCTTTGCGGGCGGGATCTGGTAGAAAATGCTGTTCATTTCAACGGTGGTGAAATTCCCGGCATAATGGTCAATGTATTTTGCCTTGGCCAGTTTCTCGGGATAGAAGGCCCCTTTCCAGGAGTCGTGGCTCCAACCTGTCGTTCCAATGTAGAATCCAGGGCTGCTCTGCATTTTCATCACCTCACAACCAGGACGGGGACGGTCGCGCTGCGCGCAACTTTGTCCGCCACTCCGCCGAGCATGTTATGGACATATCCCCTCTTGCCGTGCGACCCGAGGACGATCAGGTCGGCCTTGTCTTCCTGCTGTTCGTTCAGGATCTCGGTATAGGGAATGCCGGTGCGGACCTTGAACTCCACCCCGTTCTTCTGCGAAGAGATTTTCCGGACCTCTTCCTCCAGCTTCTCCCTGGATGTCAGCTCTGATTTTGCCTGCAGCTCGGTGAACACTTCCGCGCTGAGGCAATAGTCGACAGCACACTGCTCAA
>JBDKTK010000339.1:0-25699 GCA_039680225.1 Syntrophaceae bacterium | reverse complement strand
TCGGGGTGAAATGCGAGACCTGCAGCCTGGTCTTCTGGCCGCCGCGCACCACCTGCGGCCGGTGTTTTTCAAAGCTGGAGGAAAAAGACCTGGTCGAAATCGGGCCGCAGGGCACCCTGCAGACCTTCACCCATGTCCATTACCCGGAACCGATCCACCCGCGAAAGGCGCCTTTCATTATCGGAATAATAAAACTGGACGGAGCGGATACTGCGATAACGCATTTCATCGATGAAATCGGTTTTGATGATCTTCACGCCGGCATGCGGCTCGAGCCCGTATTTGCAGCCGACAGGAAAGGGAACATTCTGGATATATCACACTTTCGACCGCTCTGATTCAGGAGGAACCGGCATATGTCAGGCAAGGATAAATTTTTGGCAATTTGGGACGGCGGCAGGGGAGCCGAGCGCAACCCCTCAAATTTTCAGCGCAGCGACGACGGGGTCCACCCGCTTGCAGACCCCGACTACTATGAATGGTGGTACTTCGACGCCTCGTTCGAGAACCAGTACCATGTCGTGGTCACGTTCCACTACAGGAACATTTTCCTGAATCCAATGATGCCCACGATCCAGTTCATGATCTACAAGCCCGACGGCACCCCGGTGATTCGCTACCTCGCCTGCTCGCCGGACGAGATCAGCGCCGCGCAGGAATCGTGCTGCGTGAAAATGGGGAACAGCCGGGCCGAGGACAAGGGCGGCTCGTACGAAATAGCGATGGCCATCAAGGACTGTTCCGTGAACCTGACCTACCGCAACATCGTACCTGGCTGGAAGCCGGGATCAGGCTATCTTTACAAAGATGAGGAAAGCGGCAAGGTGTCGGGATGGGTCGTACCGGTGCCTCACGGAGAAGTCGAAGGGGAACTGCGCATCGGGGATGAGGTCATCCCGGTCAGGGGCACCGGTTATCACGACCACAACTGGGGCAACTACCGCTTCCATGAAACGTTTGACAGCTGGTACTGGGGCAGGATCCATAACGATAAATACACTGTCGTATACGGGTGGGTCATCCCTAATGACCCGCAGGCCCCTGTTGTCTCCCCCCTGCTGATTGCTGAAAAAGGCAAAATCGTTTTATCGACCAATATGCTTGGGGCCAAACTGGAACAGCCTGTCAAAGATGTCAGGACAGGGAAGGAATATGCCGAATCTCTGCAGCTTTCCTGCAATGCAGAAGGCGTCGACTTCTCTCTCGCCGTTAAAACCTCCAAGGTCATAGAATTTATGCGGCTCCCCAGGGCCATGTCCTGGGACCAGTTTTATTACCGCTTCCTGGCGGATTATACGATGAAGGTGGGAAGGGACGGCCTCAGCGACTCGGCTGACGGAGAGTTCCTTCACGAAATGATGATTCTCTGAGTTGAAAAAGGCAAGAGGCAGCGAAATGAAAAAAAGCAGTGATGATGTTGTTATCGTAAGCGCCGTGCGCACTCCTTTTGGAAAGTTTGACGGGGTCCTGAGGACCACATCCAGCCTCGACCTGGCGGTCCCGGTGCTCAAGGAGGCGGTCTCCAGAATCGGACTGGCCCCGGAGCGGGTGGACGAAATCTATTACGGTACATGCATCCCGGCGGAATACGCTATTTTCACCAATGTTCCGGCCCGCCAGATTTCTTTGCTGGCCGGGTTCCCCGAGGAAAACATATCGCTCACCATCGATCGGGCCTGCTGTTCATCCATGACAGCCCTGAGGCTGGGCTACCGGGCGATAAAATCAGGCGACGCGCAGATCGTGATCGCGGCCGGGGCCGAGAACATGGGCAATGTCCCCCTGATTGCCGGCGCAGCCAAAGCCCGATGGGGCAACCGCATGGGGCCGATAGTACTGGAGGACGTCCTGTATGAGCTGGGATACGGCAGGAGAGGGTTTGCGCCTGTAGCGACCGATGCCGGCCATGTGGCGGTCGAATTCGGGGTGAGCAGGGAGGACCAGGACGAGTGGGCCCTCGCGAGCCACAGAAAATGGTTCAGCGCCTTTGAGCAAGGCAAATTCCGTCTTGGAGAGGAAATAATGCCCCTTGAAGTCCATCAGAAAAAGGGGCCCCCGGTCAGGCTGGAAAAAGATGAGTCGCCCCGCGACGGCCTGACCATGGAGAAGCTTTCAGCCCTCAAAACTGTTTACGGCAGCCCGACTGTCACCTCGGGCAATGCGCCGGGGCTCAATTCGGGCGCATCCGCCATGGTGATCACCAATCGCAGGACGGCGGAAGACATGGGACTGAAGCCCCTCGCCAGCATTGAGGCATGCGCTTGCGCGGCCGGCATTCCCAAATACATGGCCTGCGTGCCCGCGAAGACAATCAGTAAAATGCTGGCCGCAACGGGATATGGAATCGACGATATTGATCTCATCGAAATCAACGAAGCCTTTGCGGCGGTAACCCTGGTTTCGCTTAAAGAGCTGTCGGGCAATGATGATTCCAAATGCCGGGCCCTTAAGGAAAAGACAAATGTCAACGGCGGGGCAATTGCCATAGGCCATCCGGTCGGGGCAAGCGGCGCCCGGATAACCATGACCCTGATGTATGAGCTTATGCGCCGCGGCGGGGGCCTGGGAACGGCGTCAATCTGCGGCGGTCTCTCCCAGGGTGAAGCCATTCTCATTCGGGTTTGATGCCGACAGGCAACAGGAAATTAAGCGGCAGGAGGTAAAAATGGTGGATTGGTTGCGGGATGTTGAGCCCCTCACATTGAAAGGGCAGATTCGGGTGCCATACGCATGGTCTGTCGGGGAAACCGGCAGCAGGTTTCTCACCGCCCTGAGGGACGAGCGCAAAATACTGGGGAACCGGTGCGGACGCTGCAAAACAGTCTATGTCCCGCCCCGGAAGAACTGCGGCAAATGCTTTGAACCCATAACGGAATGGGCAAGCGTCGGGACAGAGGGGACTGTAGAGGCTTTTACGATCGTGAGGTACGGTTGGGAAGGCCAGCCGCTCCCCCCGCCCTTTGCATATGCAATCATCCGCCTCGACGGGGCCGATGTGGGCTTTCTGCATCTGATTCAGGACGGGCTTCGTGAATTGCGGCCCGGGGCGCGCGTCCGGGCCCGGTTTGCGGAAAAGCGCGGCGGACATATTCTGGACATCGAATATTTCGAAATCCTTTAAGGAGTTTGCATGGACTATATATCTATCATCGGTGTTGCCCAGACCAGACATGAGCGCCGGAAAAGAAGCGAAACTTTTTACGACATGGTCTATGAGGTTACCCGCGAGGCGCTTGATGACGCAGGTCTTTGCCTGGACGATATAGACAATGTGATAACTGTGTCCAATGATTTCTGGGACGGCCGGACGATTTCCTGCATGGCCGTACAGGAGGCGGCCGGGGCGCACGACAAGAATGTTTCCACGGTCGAGGGCGACGGCTCTTTCGGGGCGTTTTACGGGGCCATGAGGGTCCTGGGCGGCTACGGCACAACCCTGGTCGTGGCGCACTCAAAAGGCAGCGAAGGAAACCCGAAACATATAACGAACGGAATGTTTGACCCGATATATCACAGGGCCCTGGGAATCGAAGCTCTTTCATCCGCTGCCCTTCAGGCCGGCGTATATATAAAAAAATACGGGATCACAGAAGAGCAGATTGCGCTTGTCTCGGTAAAAAACCACGGCAACGCCTTCAACAACCCGTTTGCCCAGCTGCCTCTCAAGATCACAGTCGAGGACGTAATGAAGTCGAGGAAATTGGCGGACCCCCTCAAACTCCTCGACTGCAGTCCCGTAAGCGACGGGGCGGCCGCCCTGATAATCGCCAACGAGGAAATGAGCCGCAAGGCAAAGAAGAAGCCCATCCGGATCAAGGGCGTAGCCCATTGCGCGGAGGCTTACTTCCTGGGCGATCGCGATCTGGCAGATCCGATTGCGCTGCGGGAGGCCTGCCGGAAAGCATATGCGATGGCAGGCATTAAGGACCCGGTCGGCGAGCTTGATTTGATAGAGCTTTACGATGCATTCAGCTACATGGAGCCCTTGTGGCTGGAAGGAATGGGATTGTGCGCACCGGGTGAAGGCGCGCTCATGTGCGAACGGGGAATTACGGCAGCCGGCGGCAGCCTGCCTGTCAACCCGTCGGGCGGAGTGCTGTCGGCCCATCCTGTCCTCGCGGCCGGGCTGGTGCGAATAATAGAATCTGTTATCCAACTGCGGGGCGAGGCCGGGGCCAGACAGGTGCCGGCGGCGAAAACGGCGCTGGCCCACGGTATCAACGGTCCCTGCGGGCAGAGCCACTGCGTATGGGTCCTGGGCTCGGAATAGGAGGCAAGAGATGGCAAGAAGGGTGGCAATAGTAGGAACGGGACAGACATATCACAGCAGCCATCGATTGGATGTCAACGGCAGGGAACTGATCAATGAAGCTGTAATGAGGGCCCTTGAGGATTCCGGGCTGACGATCGGCGATATCGACGCTATCGTAATCGGCAATATGGACCACTTTGAATCTATTAATTACGTGGATACATGGAGCATAGAAGGGTCCGGAGGCTACCTGAAGCCGATTATGAAAGTAAGCACCGGCGGCACGACCGGCACTTCGGTGGCGATCGCGGCATATTACCATGTGGCTTCGGGGCTTTTCGACCGCGTGCTGGCCATAGGCTGGGAGAAGAATTCCGAAAGCGATACCACCGGGGCCATAATAACATGCAGCGATCCGGTGTGGGACCGCTCTTCATATTCCGGGGCCATACCAAGTCTCGCCACGGAAGCATCTGCATATATGGAGCAGTATGGAATAACTCAGGAAGACGCGGCGAGGGTGGCGGTCCGGGAAAGGACTCATGCCATGAACAACCCTTATGCCCATCTGCATAACCGGCCCATTACGCTGAGGGACGTTATGGAATCTCCCATGCTCGCCTATCCGATTAAACTGCTCGACGTCTGTCCCCGGTCGGACGGCGCCTGTGCGGTCGTCTTCGCAGCCGAGGGCATTGCGGAGCGCCTGGCATCACGGCCCGCCTGGATCAAGTCATGTGCAGTGCGGCATGCCGCCACCTGGTTCGGAGATGTGGACTACGACACGGGCCTTATATCTCTGCAGAGGGCGGCCAGAGAAGCATATGAAAAAGCCGGGATAAAGAATCCCGTTGATGACCTCGATGTGGCGGAGCTCTATATGCCTTACTCGTATGCCGGGCTCAAATGGATTGAGATCCTGGGCTTTTGCGGTCCGGGAGAAGGGGCGAGGTTTGTGGGCGACGGGCACACCGATATGACGGGGAAAATACCTGTCAATCCTTCCGGAGGAGTCATGAGCACGAATTGCATCGGCGCGACGGCCCTGCTGCGGACGGCAGAGGCCGCCATTCAGATCATGGGCAAGGGAGAAAAACGGCAGGTGAGCGGAGCGCAAACTGCGCTGGCGACCGGTTTTGGGGGATGCTGGTGGTCCGATGTGATTATCCTTGGCGCCGATAAGCCATGAATAAGGAGATGAGAATGAATCAGGCGGGTGAAATAGAGCTGTTGACTGTTGCTTCGCTGGAAGCCGGTATGCCATACGAATGGTCCATCGGATTGTATGGAAGCCGGTTTTTCCAGGAACTGAAGGAAAAAAGAAGATTCCTGGGAATCCGCTGTCCCAAATGCGGAAAAGTCAGGGTCCCTCCCCGCAGGATCTGCGGTCCCTGTTTCCAGAAACTGGATGAGCTTGTCGAGCTTTCCGATACCGGCATAATAAGGGCCTTTTCCGTCGTGAACTATCCGTTTATCGACCCGGGCAAGGGCGCACAGCGCGCTGTCCCGTATACGTACGGATATATCCAGATAGACGGGGCCGACAACATTTTTTCGCATATAATTGACGAGGTGGATGCCGGCAAGATCCACGTCGGCATGAGGGTGAAAGCTGTATTCAAGGAAGAGATGGAAGGAAACATCCAGGACATAGTCTGTTTCCGGATCATCGCATGATTTTTTATTAAACGCGGCACGGCGGTTCGTCCCGGAGAAAACTTATATTCAATCGAATTGTTGTTTGATACATTCTCTTCAGTGTTTGGTTAAGTTGCAGCCGAAAATCAGTGGTCCGGGAAATTGAAGAGCAAGTGTATCGTCTTTTTATTAAAATTTTTATTGACAAGATGATCTATTATTAGTATTCCTCCATCAATTGATTGAATCAATTAGTTGAATGGGCTGCAGTACTTCTCTCTAGGGGGTGGAAATGAGCAACATGGATTTCAATTCTGCAGATCCGCAATTCGGCAAAAAATTCACGATCGTTTCCCTGAGCATTCTTCTGGCAGTCATTTTTGCTTCGACTTACCTGCATTTCTGCAGGCCCGAAATCCTGCAAGTCCCAAGCAACACAGACGTAAGCTCGTGGAAAACAACTCCTTTCGAGCAGACGTGGATTTACGACCGGATGAATGATGCGGAAAGGGAACAACTGGTGCGTGAGGGAGTTCCCGGCACCGATTTTTTCAGCATGCTGGTGTATGAATTAATTTCGCTGTTCGGAGCGTGGCTGTGTTTCGCCCATGCCCGCAAACATTACAGCCTCTGGATGGCCACGGCGTTCCTTATCGGGTCGTTCGTATTCACGGGCGTTCAGGAAACAATGATGATCCTGAGCGGCCGGTTCTGGATGGGGGGCGGGCAGATTGACCCGAATTGCTGGGGCTCATATTGGTTCCCCCAAGGACTGCTCTGGTTCCTGGAAACGCCGGTCTGGGTCTGCCTTTGCTGGTTCCTGATCGCCTACAGCTGCGTCGCCGTTGCAGGAAAGGTGTTCCCGAAAATGGGCCTTGCGGGGCGGGCTTTCGCGGGGGGTATGATAGCAATGGTGATAGATCTTTGGGAAGACCCCGTCCTGACGTCGCCCGAGCATATGAAATGGATCTGGGCCAAGGGGGACCATGTCGGAATACTGGGAATACCTCACGGGAATTTTATCGGCTGGTTTTTCCTGATATTCTGGTTTGCGATCCTCTGGGAGCGCTTCCTGCCGCGATTTGAAAAGCGGCTGGGCGGCTGGGGCGGAATGGTTGCCTTTCTTGCGCTTCTGCTTTGCTCGAACGTAGTAATCTTGTCAATCCTGATAACGTGGGGCGGGATTGCGAATTCACTGTTCCCCCTTCCGGAAGGCCTGCACATTCCGCCGAGAAGCTGGGGGTGGTGATGTGATTATGAAAAAGGAGAGTTCGAATACAATCAATCCTTCATTCGTTGAGGCGGACAAAAAATTCGACCGTAAATTCGCATTCATTTCATACGGCATTCTTATTCTGATGATTGTGTTTTTTACGTACCTGCATCATTTCCGGCCGGATGTCCTGCAGGTGCCGGATAACAGCAACGTCTCAAGCTGGAAGAATCCGAGTTTCGAACAAACCAATATTTACGACAGGATGACCGAGGCGGAAAAGCAGAAAATCAGGGCGGAGGGAATTCCCGGGCATCATTGGACCGAGGTCCTGTTCGACTTGCAGGGAGACGTGCTCGCCTTCGTTTTCTCCCTGCTCTGCTTCATTCACGCCCGGCGGCATTACGGTTTCTGGATGGCGTCCTGTTTCCTGATCGGGTCTTTCGTGTTCACCGGGCTGCAGGAGTCAATAGCAATTCTTCTGGGGCGTTTCACCGCCGGACAGGCATATACGACAGCCGAACAAGTTACGCACGGCACGTATTTCTTCACCAAGGGCTTGTTATGGTTCATTGAGACTCCCGTGGCGGTCTGCCTGTCATGGTTCTGGATTGCGTATGCTTGCGTTTTCACGGCTGGTAAGGTATTCCCGAAAATGGGCGTTGCCGGAAGGGCGATCATAGGCGGATTGACTGCGATGATAATTGATTTATGGCTGGACCCCGTCGCCACCTCGCCCGAGTTCATGATGTGGCTGTGGGCCAAAGGCGACCTGATAAGGATATTGGGAATAAACCACAGCAACTTCGTCGGTTGGTTCCTGCTGATATTCCTGTTTGCGATACTTTGGGAATGTCTTCCCCCTCTCGTCAGGATGTGGGGGCGCCTGAAAGCATCCATCGCTTTTTTTGCGATAGTGCTGCTGACGGATGTGTTTATGCTCATAATCCTTATCATCCATAATACGTTTCTGATCAGGGGCCTTTTGAAACTTTTTGGAGTCAACGAGTTGCAAATTCCTCCAGGATGGTGATGAAGATATATGGATAAAAAGAATGTGAATCTTAGGTTTCCGCTTGCCGCCCTTCCCCGGTTCGACGGGAAGTTCATCGCGATCGCTTATCTTATACTTGCAGCAGTAATCGCGGCATCAACATACATCCATCATTTCCAGCCCCAGATCCTGCGGGTCCCGGACAACCACAATGTTTCGTCCTGGGTCAACCCGAGGTTTGATCAAACGTGCATTTATGACCGGATGACGGGGGAAGAGAGGGCGAAAGTCTATCGGGAAGGAGTGCCTGATGCCACTACCGCCGCGAACGTCATCCTCGATATCATGAGCATTCTTGTAGCGTTGCTTTGCTTCTTTCACGCCAAGCGGCATTACGGGGACTGGATGGCGCATTGTTTTCTTATAGGCTCATTCATATTCACAGGGCTTCAGGAGTCCATATGGATAATATTCGGAAGGTTTTCCGGTAAGTCCGCGATTCAGGGCCTGGGAGAATCGGTTTACGGGACATACTGGTTTACCAAGGGCGGGCTCTGGTTTTTTGAAACGCCCGTCGCCATGTGCTTCGGGTGGTTTTATGTAGCATACGGATGCGTATGGATGGCGGGGAAAGCTTTTCCGCAGAGCAGCCTTATGACAAGGGCCACCGTCGGCGGGCTCCTGGCCATGATAGTCGACCTCTGGCAGGACCCGGTCGCCACCTCTCCGGAGATGCTGAGCTGGGTCTGGGCGACCGGCGATTTCATCCGGATATTGGGGATACCCCAGACCAATTTCGTGGGCTGGTTCCTGTTGATATTCGTGTTTGCGATTTTCTGGGAATACCTGCCCCGCTGGGAGGAAAAATGGGGCAGGGCAAAAACAACTTACTTTTTCTTTCCCATGCTTGTTCTGTTCGATTTTGCGATCCTTGCGTTCATGGTCCCCTGGTGTTTTATCCTGAGGAGCATATTGGTCATGATGGGAATCAATCACGGATTGCAGCTTCCGCCTGGTTGGTAAGAATTCTTTGTGAAAGGAGACACAAATGTGGAGTAAAATCTGGAGGAACAGAGTGGATTTTTATCCTTATTTTTCCATTTATCTGTTCTGGTTCGTGGGCTCGTTCCTGAGTTCGCTGCGCGTGCAGAACAGGCCCGGAATTGTTGCCCTGGGACTGATCACGCTGCCCTCGATAATTCTGATCACAATCGCTTTCATGAGGACATACAGGGAACTGCCGGATGCGGGGCAGTCCAAGCGGTAGGGAACGTGAAAAGCGGTCAAGTGACACAGGCAAGAAATCAGGGGGTGGAGATGGACGATAGCGGGCACAGGGGTTTTGTGTGGATGACCTATGCGGTCTTGATTTTGGTGATCGCCGTGTCAACGTACCTGCACCACTTGCAGCCCCAGGTGTTGTCCGTCCCGAGCAACCGGGACGTTTCCACTTGGAAGAACCCGACTTTTGAGCAGACCGCGATCTACGACCGGATGACCGAAGCCGAACGGCAGAAGTTCAGGGCGGAAGGCATACCGGACGGCAGCAGCCTTGCTGCGCAGTTTGCCACTGATGTGTTCATGATAATTGTGGGGTTGTTTTGCTACCGCCACTCCCGCATCAATTACGGGTTCTGGATGGCCTCCTGTTTTTTGATCGGGTCCTTTGTTTTTACCGGGCTGGAAGAGAGCATCTGGATTCTGTTTGGCCGGTACTTCGGCGGCATGCTGGACCTGGCTCCCGGGGGGATCCTGTTCGGGACTTACTGGTTCAGCAAGGGGTTCTTCTGGTTTGTCGAAACGCCGCTGGTTGCCTGTCTGGGCTGGTTTGCCATTGCGTACAGCTGCGTCTGGGTGGCGGGCAAGGTGTTCCCGAACATGGGTTTATTGACCCGTGCGGCAGTGGGGGGACTCATTGCGATGATCACGGACCTGTGGGCCGATCCCGTGGCGACCTCGCCGGAACTCATGAACTGGGTCTGGGCCAAGGGGGACTTCTTCCTGTTCTTCGGGATACCCTTTTACAATTTCGTGGGCTGGTTCCTGCTGATATTCCTGTTCGCGGTGTTCTGGGAGAGCCTGCCCCTCATGGAGATGAAGTGGGGAAGGGTGAAGGCCTCAGGATATTTCCTGCTGGTATGCACCGGCGGCGCTTTTGTCACAGCGCTGTTCATATTCGTATTCTGGTTCCTGATTGCCGGCGGCCTTGCAAGCCTTTCAGGCATGCAGATTTATCAACTTCCTTCGGGATGGTAAAGATATGATTAGGAGGGTGGATCTTGCGCAGATTATGGAAAAACAGGCTTGAATTTTATCCCGCGATATCTCTTTTCTTCTGGTATACGGTAGGGTCCTGGCTGAGTTCGCTGCGGGTGCAGAACAGACCGGGGATGGTTGCGCTGGGATTGATAACCGTTCCGGTTGTGATAGTTTTTTTTATTGCCGTCGTACAGACTTACAAGTCTTTGCCGCAAGAGGGTTGAGAGGCGGCCGGCGGTAATTACGCAAGTAAAAGATTACAAGGAGGAGATGAACTATAGCGGGCAAGGGGGTTTGATGTTGATTACCTGCGGGGTTTTGTTTTTGGTGATCGCCGTATCGACGTACCTGCACCACATTCATCCCCGGGTGCTGTCCGTTCCTTGATTTATTTCAGAAATTCTACAACCTTCTCGAGGAGATTTCCTGATGGATCGTGATCTAGGCAAAGGTTCTTTTCGTTACATGTTATCTGTCCTGGTGCTTAACGTCATCACCCTGTTTATTCTCTATGCTTTCGTTGACACCACGCAATTGCTCCAGACGCCGTTTGGGAACAAGATTTTGGCAATAGGGGTCTGCCTTTTTGACCTCGAGCTCGCAGTTTTTATCGGCTGGAACTCGGTTCTGACCAATGGATTGAAACCGGGGATTCTGGCGTTTTGCCTGACATTCATGATTGCCTGTGTTGCTGAGGCGCTGGGTGTCAATTACGGCATCATCTTCGGTAATTATCATTACCCCGACCTGCTGGGGCCCCAGGTGGTCGGCGTGCCCCTCCTGGTCGCGCTGGCGTGGGAGCCGATCCTGTACGCATCTTTCTGCATTACGGATATTCTCATCCCGGCAAGGGAAAGGCAGACTTTTATCCAGAAGATGGTGCTCTTCATGGCATTGTCCCTTGTGGCCGCCATCGCGACCACAGCCTGGGACATGATGATGGACCCGTTTGCCGTGAGCCGGGGTTACTGGGTCTGGCATGACGGCGGGCCATACACTCCCTATATTGCCGGCGGCGTGCCGATAAGCAACTTCATCGGCTGGATTATAACGGCGTTTGCGTGTCAATTTGTCTGCCGGATCATCAAGGACAGGGGGCCCAAGCCCAGAAAGTCCATCTATCTGTCCGTGTACGGGCCCATATGCTTATATATTATGCTCTTCATCATGCTCTTCAGTGTGTCCATTATAATGCTTGAAAGGACAGAGGTGGCGTTTATCGGGTTCATGTGCATGAGCCCGTTCATCCTGGCTGCAGTGGGCCGGATCCCGGCCCTTCGCCGGAGTTACGAGCTTGCCGATAAATCAGGCGCGGCCGAAAATGCCGCCTGAAGATAAGCGATGAGATAACAGGCAGCAGTTTAACAACAGGTTGTGTGGTTTGCATGCAGTTTTTTCGCAGGGGAAAATGAGGTGATCTTATGAAAAATTTCAAAAGCTGGCCGGAAGGCTGGCCGAAAAGTCTGAATTATCCAGAAATGCCGGTTTACGGATTTCTCGATCAAACAGCAACACGTGTGCCCGACAGGCGTGCGATAGTTTTCGGGGGCATGGAACTGACTTATGGAGAGCTTAAAAACCTGAGCGAACGTTTTGCGGCGGCGCTGATCGCCCAGGGAGTCAAAAAGGGCGACAGGGTCGCTGTCCATCTCCCCAATTGTCCCCAATTTGCCATTGCTTATTATGGACTGCTGAAGGCCGGCGCGGTGTTCACGCCGTTAAGCCCGCTGCTTTCTTCCGAGGAGGTCTTGAAACAGCTCAAGGATGCCGGGGCTGAAACGCTCATCACCCTCGATATCCTTTATCCGGGCGTCGTGGATGTAATAGGGCAATCCGGGGTGAAAAGGGTGATTGCGACCAGCATTGCCGATTGCTACAGCCCCCTGATTACTCCGCTTAAGATCCTGGCAAAATTCGAAATACCGGGAGTCCTGGACATGACGGCGCTTCTCAAGGAACACGAGCCCTGTAATGCTTCAGTGCAAATCGACCCCCGCAAGGACCTGGCGCATATAGCCTACACGGGAGGGACAACAGGCAATTCCAAGGGCGTCATGCTGACGCATCAGACGGTAGTTTCCGGAGTGGCCCAGTTTGCCTGCTGGATGGGGGGCAGCAACCTTGAGATGGACAACGGCGTTATGAAATTTGTCTATCCTCCAAACGTTGACCCGAAAAAAGACCGGCTGCTCGTCCTGGACAAGGAAACGGCCCTGGTCGTGGTGCCGTGGTTCCATTCAATGGGCACAATTGCCTACCTCAACGGCAACGTAATTTCCGGGATCACGATGGTCGTCTATCCGCGCTTTGACCCGCGGGAGTACATCGGAGGTGTTGCCAAGTACAATGCCACCGTTCTGGGCGGAGCGCCCCAGCTCTTCATACCGATTGTGAACCTGCCGGATTTCGATTCCTACGATCTGTCCGGGGTAAGGGTGGCCGGTTCAGGGGCGGCGCCACTTTCTCTTGCTGTGCTTGAGAAAATGCTCAACGCCATGTCGGGAGTGGTTTGCGAGGCCTATGGTTTGAGTGAATGCACTCTTGCGGCGACGATGAATCCCCCCTTCCGCTCCGGCTTGCGGGTGGGTTCGGTCGGACTTCCACTGTTCGATACGGAGTGCAAGGTCGTCGACGTCAATACAAACGAGGACCTCCCGGCGGGTTCGGAAGGCGAAATCTGCGTGCGGGGGCCCCAGGTAATGGACGGCTACTGGAACAGGCCTGAAGAAACGGCCGAAGTCCTGGAGGACGGATGGCTCCATACCGGAGATATCGGGCGGGAGGACGAGGACGGCTACCTTTACATCACGGACCGCAAGAAGGACCTGATCATCTATAAAGGCTATAACGTCTATCCCCGGGAAATCGAAGAGATACTCAACAGGCATGAAGCCGTGCAGCAGTGTGCGGTCATAGGCAAACCGGATCCGCTGGGCGGCGAGAGCCCGGTCGCATTTATTGAATTGAAAGAGGGACAGAAGATCTCCGCGGACGATTTACTCGAGTTTATTAACTCAAAAATTGCCCATTACAAAAAAGTCCGGGAAATCAGATTCCTGGAGAAGCTTCCGGTCAGCGGCGTGGGAAAGATATTGAAAAAAGAGATCAGGAAGCTTCTGTAATAATTAGTCAGGAAAGGCGGGAAAGGAATGGAGAACGAAGAATTTTTAAAAGCATCTTTGGTAGAAACGATACCCTGGGTGAAAATGAGCGGGTTGAAAATTGATCTGTTCGAGAAAAATCACGTCAGGCTCTCGGTCCCGGCGGAGAATCATCTCAATCACGTCGGGATAGTTTATGCAGGGACTCACTTCATGCTGATGGAGGTGGGGGGGGCGGCCCTTTTCGTCGCAACATATGGAATAGAGAAGTTCCTTCCGATCAACAAGGGAATGAGCATCAAATATCTCAAGCCCTCCTTTACCGATCTCGTATGCGAGTTGAAGATCAGCGACGAGGAGGCACGCGCCAAGCTCAAACCGGTTGAGGAAGCCGGCCGGGGCGATTGGATCCTTGATATGGAAGTGACTGATTCTACCGGCGCCAAGGTTTCAACATCAACATGCAACTATTTTCTGATTTCCACCCAAACCGGCTACACCAAGTCTTGAAAAAGGGAAGGCCATGAAAAAGGAAATTGCAATCTACGGCGCCGGTTTGGCGGGAATGGTGGCGGGCATCAACCTTGCCAGGAGCGGTTTCAAGGCGGTCATTTATGAACGGGAGAAAGGGGTGGGCGGGGCCTCGGACCTGCACCCCTCGATTCATACGACTCCCCTCCAGCCAAAGCAAACATGGGATTATATAGGGCTGGACCTGTCGGAATGCTTCGTGCCGACAAACGTGTATCCTGACTTCTGGTACAACACCAAGAAGTTGAAGCTTCCCCCTTACGTCCATAACAGCTACGCCTACAACGTGGAGAGAGGGGCGCGGAAAAGCTCCCTGGACATGAAGCTCTACGAAACAGCAAAGAAAGAGGGCGTCGAGTTTGTTTTCAATTCAAACCTGACGGCAGACCAACTGAGGGGCGCCCCGGCCGGGAGCATCATCGCCACGGGCCTTTACCGGGAAGTATACGACCTCGTGGGGGTCAAGTGCGGCACGACATACGGCTACATGGCATCCGGCCAGTGGGATCGCAAGGATGTCAGCGGAGGGCTCTACATGGGGGATTACAGCGTTGATTACGCATACAGCGCCTCCCTGAACGGCCTGATGTACGTCCTGCTGTTCTCCCGCACGCCCCTGAAGGAGAAAAAAATAGAGGAATTCAAGGTCGTGCTCGATAAAACGGTGGGCCTGAAATTCAAGAACTGGCATGTCTTCAACGGCTTTTTCCCGAGGGAGACGAAGCTGTTCTGGGAGGACAAGGTCCTGTCGGGAACGCTCTGCGGCATGATAGAGCCTTTCTGGGGCTACGGGATTGTCGGGGCCCTGCTGTCGGGAAAAGTTGCCAGCCTTGTGCATACGGACCGCGCCAGGGCTGAAAGCGATTTCAAGGCCTTTACCCGCGGTTTCAGGGGCAAACTGGCCCGCAAGGAGAAGCTGGACGCGATGCCTTTCAATAAACTTATCCTGAGGCTTTCGATATTGAAGGCCAGATACGATTGCTGGAGGAATCCGGCATTGAAAAAAGCCGTGAGAGACCCGGTAACCTGGTTCTGAGTTATCCTCGCGAAACAATTTCACAATAACCCCTTGCCGGGTGATTGTTTGATAAATTGAAATACGATAGTTTGTCTGCGTGAATTTGCATTTTTTTACCAAACGAATTTTTTTAATTGACAATTGCGGCGATTTATTATTTAGAATGTCCATCAACTGATTGAATCGCACGATATAAATCGATTGATGCAATACAACGGAAATCCTTACAATTGCCGCTCGTGCAGGAGGGTTCTTTAATGAAAGTTGCAGTCAAGCGCGTTACCGATAAGTTGACCACCTGGTCCATTCTAATCCCTTCCTTAGTTTTTATCATCATGTTATCGGGCGGTTACGCCAATGCCCAGATGGTGACAACCCCCTTCGACAAGTTCTTCGACGTTTTCATGAGCGCTGACGGGAAAGCCTGGTCCGTCGGCTATGGCGGAAAGATCATCCACTCCGGCGATTTCGGAAAAAGCTGGGCCAGACAGGAAAGCGGTGTGGTGAAGTCTCTGTATTCAGTTTACTTTTCCGATAATAACAATGGCTGGATCGTCGGAGAGCTGGGAGTATGCCTTCATACAAAGGACGGCGGAAAAACATGGGCCGCCCAGAAGTCGGGCATAACCGATCAGCACCTCATGAAGGTCCAGTTCATCGGGAAAAAGGGCTGGGCCATCGGCACCAGGGGGGTGATCCTCTTTACCGAAGATGGGGGAGAGTGCTGGTCGCGCCTCCCGTTTTCAGAAGATGTCACTCTCAATGACCTGCATTTCATCAGCGAGCGCGAGGGCTGGGTTTCCGGGGAATTCAACACGATCATCTATACCCGCGACGGGGGCAAAACCTGGGCAATCCAGAACAAAGAGCAGGCCGGCAATCTTTTCGGGATCCGGTTCCTGAGCGAGCAGACAGGCGTTGCCGTCGGCACCGGGGGGCAGATCCTGAAAACCGACAACGCGGGAAAAACGTGGAAGAAGGTCTCCCAGGACGGAGGAAAGGGCAAGACGCTTCTGAAAGTATCTTTTGTTGATCGCAGCCGCGGCCTTGCCGTGGGGTTGAACGGGATAGTCCTGACAACCAAGGATGCAGGAGAAAGCTGGAGCGTCCCCGAAGGGATGAAATATTTTAACTGGTTCTCTGGAGTTGCGTCGTCTGCAGACGGCCATGGTTTGATAGTGGGCGGGAGCGGCATGATTGCCAGGACGGAAGACGGAGGTGAAAAATGGCAATAATCAGTAAGCTCTCGGAACTCATCCTGGCCCTCTTCGGCCGCAAGAAGACTCCCAATAATATCAAGGAAGTCGAGACGGTCCTTGATGATCCCATGTCCGTGATCGACCCGAAAGACAATTTATCACATTTACTGGAAAGGAAAATCATCGGGTTTGTAATGCGCTACCGGCCCTTTGTCCTGGCCTGCCTGCTCATGGCAACCCTGGTTTTCGGCTACGGCATCACGAAGATGGATTTCTACACCCAGTTCATGGACCTTTTCCCCGAGAATCACGAGTTCGTAAAAATCCATAAAAGGTTCATGGAAAGTTTCGGCGGGGCCCATGTCGCCACCCTGGTGATGGAAGTCAAGGACGGGGACGTCTTCAACCAGGAAACGCTCAACAAACTCATGCGCGTCCAGGAAGGGATCAGCGGCATTCCCGGGGTCAACCCTTTTCAGATATTCTCATTGGCCAGTCCCAGGGTCCTGGACGTCAAAGAGATACCCGGGGGAATCGCGACGGAAAGGCTGATGGTCGACGTCCCGGCTTCCGCAGGTGAGATGGATTCCTTCAAGGAAAGGGTTTTTGCCAGTTCCGCTTTCGGACAGCTGATCTCGATGGACTGCAAGGCAGTGCGGGTTTCTGCCGCATTCGTCGAGGGCCGGATTGATTTCAAGGAGCTGCATAGCCGGTTCATGGCCTTAAAGAAAGCTGAAGAGGACCAGAACCACCGCATTTATTTATATGGCGAGCCGATCCTGTATGGGTGGATTTACCACTATGTTCCCAAGATGGCCCTCATTTTTGACCTCAGCACCCTGCTGGTGGTCGGCCTGCTTTTCTTCTACATCGGCCGGCAGGCGTACTGGTGGGTCCCTCTCTTCAGCGCTGTCCTGAGCGCCATCTGGGGGCTGGGGTTCGCCTCGTTCCTGGGATACCAGTTTGATCCCTTGATCATAGTTATTCCCTACCTGCTGTCCACGCGCGTCATGAGCCACGGCGTCCAATGGATAAACAGGTTCGGCGAGGAATACAAGGACCCCGCGCATTTCAGACAGACATGCGAGATAGTCGGCCGGTCCCTGTTCAATCCGGCCCTTATCGGCATTTTGACCGGGGCCGCCGGGATCCTGATTGTCGCGTTCATCCCGATTCCGACTCTCAAGCACCTGGCGATTATCGGGGCTTTCTGGGATATTACGGCGATTTTCACAGTCATTATATTCCTGCCCGCCGCCATATCGTACCTGCCGCCGCCCAAGAGGCCGACAGGGGAGGAAACCCATCGCCAGTCGATAACGTTGATGATGACCGCCATGGCGCGCTTCGGCTGCACGAACGGGAAAAAACCGCTGCTCATCCTGGCTTCGATCATCCTGGTGATCGGCATATACGGGCTCGTCACGGTGCAGATAGGGGATTCCCGTCCGGGATCGCCTATCCTCTGGCCGGATTCCGACTACAATACGGGCGTCAAGCATATCGGCGAACGCTTCCCCGGCATCGATCAAATGTATATCGTTTTCGAGGCCCAGAAATATAACGTGCTGCTGCTGCCTGAGTCGATGAGGCAGATGGAGGAACTGCAGAACTACCTTATCAACAAGGGCGCGATCGCATTCGGGACTTCGGTGGTCGATTTGGTCAAGGGGTTCAACAGCCTCATGCACGGCAATGACCCGAAATTCCAGATCATCCCTTCGACCCACGAGGATATCAACACTCTCATGGCCATTTACCAGATGGGCAATTCCCCCGAGGACATGGAGAAGTACATGGATTATACGCTGTGGAATGCCTGCCTCATGCTTTACCTGCCCGATCACAAGGGCGAGACTCTGAAGGCGGCGATTGCCGGCGTCAATGAGTTCGCAGCCGATCCCAAAAACCAGAATGAGCTGATAAAGATCAAGCCTGCGGGCGGACTCGGCGGCATCCTGTTTGCCGCCAACGAGCTGATTGAAAAGGCCCATTATCCGCTGCTGTTCGGGATCCTCGGCTTCACATTCCTGTGCTGCGCCGTTATTTACCGATCGATAGCCGCGGGATTCATTTTCACCGTGTCGCTCATCCAGGCCAATTTCCTGGCCTTCGCATACATGGCTTTTTCGGGGATCGGGCTCGATATAAACACGATCCCGGTCGTTTCGCTGGGCGTCGGGCTGGGCGTGGACTACGGGCTCTATATAGTAAGCCGAATCAAGGAGCTGATGCTCTCGGGGCTCGACTGGATGGAGGCCATCGTGGAAGGCTGCGCCACCACGGGCCGTTCGGTATTTTATCAGGCGACGATGATGAGCCTCAGCGTGTTCTTCTGGTGGTTCTCGCCGCTGAGATTCCAGGCTGATACGGGAATCCTTCTGGCGATCCTGATGATGGTCAATATGCTAATGGGCGTGCTGCTGCTGCCCACGGTTTTGATAATGCTGAAACCGGCCTTTATTACAAGAGGATCAACGACAAAGGAGGTGAATGCCAGGGACGAATACTGCGCATAATGGAATGGGGGGAAAAACGGTTGTACTCAGCAAAGAAAGGAGAAGGACTTTGTGATTAATTCGAACATGACAAAAACAGGACGGATAATCTCAGGGGCATTCGTACTGATGTTTTTATTATTGTTTTCTTTTTCCGCTTATGCATTTGAGATTGCAAAAGATTGGGATGTGACGGGGTTCATCCGCAACAATTCCGGCATCTTCCTCAATGACAACCAGGACTTCGTACGAAACAGCGACCGATTGGCCACCGAGCGGAGCTGGCTGCGGCTCAAGCTCGACGGCAACATTATCCCGGACACTCTGAGCATCCGTCTTGTCGGCCAGGCCATTTACGAGCCCAAGTATAGAATTGAAGAGGGGGCTCATATAAACTGGAATGAGTATAGTGAAGTGGACCTCAGGGAAGCCTTCGTGACCTGGAAGCCCGTGGAGGCAAACACGTTCCGGGTGGGACGGCAGATAGTGACCTGGGGCGAGTCGCTGGCATTCAGGGTGGGCGACGTGATCAACCCGGCAGACACCAGGTTCTCCTTCGCTTTCGTGAACCTCGAAGACAGCAGGATCCCGCAATGGATGGTCAGGGATGTCCAGCAGTTCCCGTCACTCAGGAGCTCCTTCGAGTTCATAGTCAACCCGCTGTGGATTCAGGACGAGTACAGGGTCGACCCGCTGTATGCCCAGGCCGGCACTCAGGCCTCGTGTGCTTCGACAAGCGGGTGTACGCCGGGGTGGAGGTTTGCACCCTATCCGGAGATGAGAACGGACGGCATCAATTCGGTGACGCCGTTCGGAGGCACGACGGTCCTGCCCCCATCACTCGGACGGTCGTTTGCATTTTACAGCCCGATTCCCGGTATCCTCCCGACGGGTTACTGGCCGACGGAAATACCCCAAGTCAGGTATGAGCTGCCCACAGACAGCATCGACAACCTTCGCTATGGGGCGAGGACCTCGACAACCGCGGGCGGAGTCCAGTTCGGAGCGTTCTACTGGCATACGCAGGAATACACCCCTGTCATGGAGAGGGGAGGGACCAGGGGGACGACGGATGTCGGAGCCACCATAAACCCGCTTCTGGCGGGGCTCTATGTCGTGCCTAACAGGGAATATATAATGAGATGGCCCAACGTCAACATTTTCGGCGCTTATGCCAACAAGGACATGCCGCTGGGAGTCCTCAGGACCGAAGTGACGTACAAGCCGAACCGGGTTTACAACACGATGGACCCGAACGAGCCGAGCGCTTTGACAAAGAAAGACAACCTGGCATGCCTCGTGGCCTGGGATGCGCAGACCATGTTCCGCCCCATCAGCGAGACCGGGACGATCGACCTCACCCTGGAATACATGGGCGATTTTATCACTCAGGACGCCAGCGGTCTCCATGTGACCGGCTATCTTACCCCGATCCACAAGGACAACCATTCATTCGTGGCAATGCTCGGTTTTAACTGGAATTACAGCGAGTACAGCCTGAACATTGTGGCCATGCACAATGTGCACAACAACGGCTTCCTGATGCCCACTGCGAAATGGAACCCGGACTGGTACGACAAGGCTTTCAGCTTTGAAGTGAAGTATATAAATTGCTATGGTAAGGATGATTTCGAAGGCATGGGATTGTTCAGGCAAAAAGACATGGTCGTCTTTACCACACAATTTTCATTTTAATTATGGGAAAGAAGGAGGAATCAATGCAGCAAACAAGGGGGTTGAGTGTTTTTCTGATCGTTGCGATGCTCGCGTTTGCAATGATCGGATTCGTCAGCGCCGCCCATGCTGATGTGAAGCCGGGCGACGTAATCAGCAAGGCCAATGTGGACAAGGTCAAGGACCTGTTTCCGCCGAGTCTTCTGAGGTGGTTCACGGACGGCTGGAAGATGGAGCCGGCGATTACTATCAAAGTCGTGGCGCCGACGCCGAATTCGCCGCCCAAAAGCTTTATGGATGAGACCCGGAAAAACGCCACGCGCGTGACGCTCGGGTCGGACGGCAAACTCAAGGGATATGTGGCGGGCATGCCCTTCCCGGACCCGCAGGAGCCGAACAAGGCCCTGAAGATAATGTGGAACAGCTATTGGCGCTGGAGAGGCGATGACTTTACGTATCCGGGCGGATTCATGGTCAACGGCCGGAAAAAAGGCGGCCAGATCTCTTACGGCCTTGCCGATATCCACTTCCTGCGCTTTACCGGCAGGACGGCCGTCAAACCGGTTCCCGCCCTGCCCAATCCTCATAGTCTCGAATGGGCGATGACCCTGGATTCGCTCAAACCGGCGGAGTGGAGGGGGATGGTCACCCTGATCTGGCGCTATACGGACCCGACCAAGCCCGATGACATGTGGACATACCTCCCAACGTTGCGCCGCACCCTGAGGATGATCTCCAGGGAGAGGGCGAACCCCGTCCGGGGCACGACGTGTACCTGGGATGACTATTACGGGTTCGACGGCAAGATCCTGGAATTCAATTATAAGCTTGTGGGAGAACAGAAGGTCCTGGCGATCATGAACCAGAGCAACATCAACATTAAAGGGGACCATCCGGTCCTGTCGGAAAATTATGAACTGCGCGATGCTTATGTCATCGACATAACATCGAAAGACTCCCGTTATCCCGAGAAGATGCGTCGGGTATGGGTGCTTAAAGATATCTATTACGTTGTTTATTCGGAATCATGGGACAGGTCGGGCCAGTTCTGGAAGGGCATTGTCAACGGCTTCAGGAAGTTCAAGCTGCCCAACGGCGAATACGGCCCCTTCAATACCGTGAATTCAACTATCGACTATAAGACGTCGACTTGGACAGGGAATTACATCAGGAGCCTTAAACTCAACAGTTCAGGCATCAAACCTGCCGCTTTTGATCCGAGCCAATTAGGCGCTAAGGGCAAATAGCAGCACCAGCGGCTCTTTACGGAAGAACGGGATATACAAGGCATTACAGCTCTCTTCGTCACGGAATACGCCCTGTATATCCCCGTTTTTCTGTTGAGGGCTCACTCACCATTTCCGGCATCAAAAAAGAAGCGATAGAAAAATAATTTTTACTTACTGCGGATGAACAATCCGCGATTCAGGAGCATAGCATCATGACCAAGGAAATATTCATAATAGGGGCAGGCCCTGCGGGGCTTGTTGCGGCCATCAACTTGAGGCGCGAGGGTTACCGGGTGATCGTAAAAGAAAAGCAGAAATCGGTCGGGGGCGAGCCCGGATGGCACCCTTCCGTTCACACCACGCCTGTCGCCGTTCCAGGATTGTGGGATTATATAGGCATCGACTGCAGCCCGGCCTTTGTAGACACGAGCGATATTGTCCGGCTCAATATGGAAGGGCAGGACATGGGCAATATAGATTTCACCAGCATGGGCTACCGGGTTTACAATACGGAACGCGGCCACCGGCCTACGTCCCTCGATTCCTTCCTCTTCCGGACCGCCGAAAAGGAGGGAGTCGATTTCGAGTTCGGCAATCCGCTGAAAGAAACCGAGTTGGACGGGCTTCCCGCAGGCTCCATCCTGGCATCGGGACTTTCACCTGAAATGTATGGGTGGCTTGGACTGGAGTCGAGCGTTTTTTCGGGCTACTGGGCATATTCCGAGATTGAGGCGGATTATGTCTCAGCAGGGACTTATATGGGTTCATTCAGCAACGAGTACGGATATTCTGCGAGCATGAACGGAGTCTGGTACGTTCTGCTCTTTGCCCGCAAAGAGGTGCCTCAGGAGAACCTCGACAAATTTAAAGCCATTCTGGAAAATGCGGAATCGCGGACTTTCGACAAATGGAGGCGTTTTCGCGGCCAGACCCCGAAAGGCCCCCGGCTCTTCCATAAAAATTTCATCCTGACCGGCACGCTGGGCGGTTTTGTCGAACCGGCGTTCGGCTTCGGCATCACCGGGGCGCTCCTTTCCGGCAAGATTTCAGCCCTCGCGGCAACCGATCCCGCCAAGGCCAAAGTTGAATTCGCAAGGTTCACGGACGGGATAGTCACCCATATAGCCCGCAAGAGGACCCCGGGATACGCCCCCTCGGTCCAAATGGGGGAAACCTGGTTTAACGTTGAATAACCAGAATATTATTGCTCTTTGACAATTTTTTACTTGAACAAATGGAAAAATAATGGCAACCTACATCATTTGATTCAATCGATACAACGAGAGGAAACCGAATGAAAACTGCCCTGGAAAAAGCCCAGAAAGATCCCGAATCCACGAAGGCCAGGATACTTTCCGCAGCCCGCAAGATTTTTGGAGAGTACGGATTTCATGGTACAACAACGAGAATGATAGCGCAGGAAGCGGGAATAGATATTTCAACTCTCCACTATCACTGGGGTGAGAAAGGGGATCTTTACGAAGCCGTGATCCTGGACATGAGCATGGACCTGGGCAGGAAATTGAGGGCTGTTGAAAAAGCCGTCGGCGGGAAATCTCTTTCCGAAAGGCTGAGCATTTCCTTTGACATGTTGACGGATTATCTCTTTGAGCATCCGGAGATATCCAACCTCATGCTGATGAGGTATTTCGGCAAGACCCGCTATGAAGCCAGGCTCGATTTCAAGGTCCCGGAGTTTACGGGCGATATCGCGCGCTCAATGGGATTGAGCGAAGATAAAAAGCATGTGCCGCCTGAGGCTATGATGCAGGTCCTCGGCATTATGACTGCCATTCACAACTTCATCTCGGGAGAGAGTTTTTTCCGGCCGATGATGTCCTTAAAAAAGGAAGAATATATCAAAATTGTCAAAAGCACCTTGAAATTCCTGTTCATCCCGGCCTTCACGAAAAAGAAATAGGCTTGCAATCACCAATGCCCCGCGACGAGCTTTCCGGGGCATTGGTTCAATCAGATCACGTGCAGCGTAAATGTTGCTTCCCCAGGTTTGAAATAAATTGCCGGTCCCGGTTCCCTTTGGTCGACCCTTGGATATTTTGTCCCCCCCGCAGCGTATAGGTTTGCTTTCGGACAGCCATGGCGAATTCCAGATCGTTGGCCTCGCAGTCGATCTGCTCAGGCGCGAGGGCGCCGACTGCATTATCCATCTCGGAGACTTTCTTGACAGCGCGAAAAATATTTCCCGGGAACGCATCGTAAATTTTTTCGGGGAAAACAATATCCTGGCCGTCAAGGGGAACAACGAAGCGCAGATTGAATCCACTCTTCAATCAGGGAAAGGCGCCAATCCCGAAGTAATCAATTACCTGTCGGACCTGTGCGGAGAAAGAATAATCGGGGACCTGTGCTTTGTCCACGTCATGCCCTCCAAATATCTGTATTCCTTGTATGAACCTATAGACGGGGGCAATACGGACAGGGCCCTGTCGATCCTTCTGGATACATCCCACCGGATAATATTCAGCGGCCATTCCCATACTCCGGTCATGTTCGAGTTGATCCGTGAAAAGATAAAACGGCAGATAATGCATCCCGGGTCGCATTATCGCCTGCGTTCCGATGCGAAATACATAATCATACCCGGCAGCTCTGAATCGGGGATCTGCGGTTTGTTTGACAGGGTGCAGATGCTCTACTGCTGCATCAGGGTCGACTCCCATGAAAGAGTGAAATGATAAAAACCGCCATTACGATAGGGCTCATAAAAAATATCGTTGCCTGCGAAGAGCATTTGGAAAATGTGTCCGCCGAAGCAATCTATTGCTTGCCGGGTATTCAGTAAAACCGGATTTTATAATATTTGAAATATATTTTTATCGGCGCCCAATTTTTTCTTGACATAAGATTATTTTATGATATTTCTTTTCCATCAAATGATTGAATCATAAGATTGGACAACGCGAAAACCTTTTGACACAGGCTTTCGGGAAAAAATGAAAATCTAGAAAGGGAGAAAAAAGCATGGCCCTCAACATGGATGCGATAGGAAAAAAAATCGGCCCTCTGACCAAGACATACAACTGGAAAGACGTGGTCCTTTATGCGCTTGGCGTCGGCGCCGGCTTCGATGAGCTTGATTACGTATACGAAAAAGACCTGAAGGTAATCCCCAGCTTCTCCATCGCAAGCACAGTTAATTTCCCCGGCGAAGTAATAGCAGCTTCCGGTATCAATCTCGCCGGCATTCTTCATGGCGAGCAGGACCTTATTTTTCACAATCCCATCCCTCCTGAAGGGACTCTGACGACAGAGGGGAAAATCACCCATTATTATGACAAGGGGAAAAAGGGTGCCCTGATTGTCGGGGAAAGCGAAACCTATCATGACAACGGGAAGAAGCTCTTCACCAGCATCATCACGCTTTTCGGCCGCCTGGACGGAGGCTTCGGAGGCGAGGATGCTCCCGCGGTGAATGTTGAGTACCCTGACCGTGACCCGGACTTCACTGTAGAGGCTGTGCCTTCCGCGGACCAGCCGCTTATCTACAGGTTGTCGGGAGACGTATTCCAGCTGCATGTCGATCCGGAATTCGCCAAGATGGTCGGTTATGAAAAACCGATTATGCACGGTCTCTGCACGCACGGTTATGCCTGCCGGGCGCTGATTGCCAGCCTGGTGCCGAACCAGCCTGAAAAGGCCCGGCGCTTTGCATGCCGGTTCACGAGAACTCTCTATCCGGGTGAGCCGATTAAGACTGTAATCTGGAAGACAGGCGAAGGCAAGGCCGTCTGGCGGACCGTTAACGCGAATAACGGCGACATCGTGATTGACAACGGGATCTTCGAGTACGGCGAAATACCCAAGGACGAGGTCCGGTTTGACGGACGTGTTGCGGTGGTAACGGGGGCCGGAGGCGGCCTGGGCCGTGCCTATGCCATGGAGCTTGCCAAACGCGGCGCCAAAGTGGTCGTCAACGATTTCGGCGCAGCCCGGGACGGCTCGGGTGCGGGTTCGGCGACGCCGGCCCAGAAAGTTGTCGACGAGATCAAGGCCCTGGGCGGCGAAGCGGTAGCAAATTACGACAACGTCGCGACGGTTGAAGGCGGAGAAGGGATAGTCAAGAGCGCCCTGG
>JBDKTK010000338.1:0-4656 GCA_039680225.1 Syntrophaceae bacterium | reverse complement strand
GCGGACAAAACCGGCAAGGAGCCGTACCCTCCCGAAAAGCGGATGGGACACAGGGTCATCATGGAAGCCCGGAAAAGGTCCGTCATCATCAGGCCCCTCGGCGACGTTGTAGTGCTGATGCCGCCTTTGGCCATCTCGCTGGAGGAAATCGACCGGCTCTGCACTGCCGTTTACGATTCGATCAAACAGGTCACAGAAGAGCAATAATGGATTCAGAGGCCGGACAAAACTCAACTGAATACGAGGGGGTATTTCATTTCGATGCCGCGGACCCCATCTATGAAACCCATTTCCCGCAATATCCGGTCGTTCCGGGCAGCCTGATAATCCAGGCATTCCTGCAGGCGCTGCAGGAAAACGGGATTGCCTGCCAGGGACTGCGCATTGAAAATTTCTCATTCCGGGAATTTCTTCCGCCCGGGGTCTGCCGGTTCAGTATTGCCCGCCGCGGCGGCATACTGGAGTGCCGCATAACGAAGGACGGGAAAAAGATAGCCTCAGGTATTTTGAGCTATGAAACTTGAATTTGCGGGCCGCTGCGCCCTGATACTGGGAGGGACTTGCGACCTGGCCCTCACCCTGGCTGAATTGATGATCGAGTCGTCCATCTTCCCGGTCCTGACTTGCCGGACAGACGAGGGGCATCGGCTTATCAGGGAATCGCTCGGGAGCTTTGACGGCCGCTACAAAACCGCGCATCTGAACCTGGGCGACCGCGATGCTCTCGACCGCCTCTTTGCCGGCCCTGCTGCGGATCTCGATTACCTGGTGGACTTCGCCCAGGGCGATTACGAGAGGCTGGCGGCCTCTGCGGACGATGACGAAGTCCAGCGCTATTTTGCGCAGAACATTGCTTTCCGGGCGGAGGTCCTGAAAAGGGCGTCCAGATCGATGCTGAAGAAGAGGAAAGGAAGGCTGGTATTCGTTTCATCGACGGCAGCCGTCCGTGCGAACCCGGGGCAGGGCTTTTACGCGGCGGCCAAGCTCGCCTCCGAGCAGCTTTACAGGAGCATCGGCATCGAGCTCGGAGCGCGGGGCATCACCTCGGTCTCACTCAGGCCGGGATATGTCGATGCCGGACGGGGCAGCCGTTTCCTGCAGGAGCGGGGCGCCGAGGTCCTGAAGAAAATACCTCTGGGAAGAGCGCTCGGCAGGCTCGAAGTCGCCCGGACCATCATGTTCCTCCTGAGCGGCGCGGCTGCGGGGATAAACGCGACAGAAATAATCATGGACGGAGGGTTAACCCAGTCAAAATGAAACAGACAAACGGCAAGGCGCTGAAAAAGATCAGGGCCATACTCGAAGATTTACTGGACCTGGACGGCAGGGAAATTTCCGGGGAAACATATCTTATCAGAGATCTGGGCGCGGAATCGATCGATCTTCTGGAACTGGCCGTATCCCTTAACCGGGAGTTCGGAATCAACGTGCTGGACAGCGAGGTGTTTCTCTGGAGGCTCCGGGTGCACCTGGCTGATGCGTGCAAGAGCGAAAACGATGAGCAGTCGTATATTGCCGGGAAATACCCTCACCTCGATTCCGCGAGGATAAGCGAGATTTTAACCGATCTCGATAAAGGCCCCGCCCTGAAGGTCAAGGATATTGTCAGCTATGTGAATTACCACCGGGAAGGCGCAAGGGCTGACTGATGAATTGCGGGCCGGGCCGTATAGACGATCTTCTGCTGCGCCGGCGCAGCATCAGGAAATTCAAGCCTGATGACCCGCCGGGGGAATGGATCGAAGGCATGGTCCTGTGCGGCGCCCGCGCGCCCTCGCCCTCCCACAGCCAGCCTGTCCGGTTTGTCAGGGTCATGTCGGCCCCGGCGAAAGAAAGGCTGCGCGCCGCGATGGCCGAGGGGCGGCAGCGACTGCTGCAAAACATCGCACAGGCCGGCGGGGCGAAGAGGGCCCGGAATTACGTGACAAGCTATTTCCGTTTTTCAGAATTCATGTTCGACGCGCCTGTCCTCATGTGCCTCGGGACGGGCCCCCATGCGGCCCGGGATTTTAAAGGGATCGCGGAACTTGATGATCCGGGGCGCAGGCGCCGGGACCTGGACATAACCGTGGGCCTGGCCGCCAAGGGCTATATGCTGAAAGGCGAAGACCTGGGTCTGGCATCGTGCATCCTGACCGCGCCCCTTTTATATGCAAGCCGGCCGGAAGATGTGTTGGGAATCGAGGGACTTGATATCAGGTGCTTCATTGTCTCAGGCTGGCCCGCTGAAGAGCCGGCGCCTTTGGAGAGAAAGCCGCTCTCGGAAATCTACCGGGTACTGTAATGGCAAGGAGGGTCGTAATCTCGTCATTCGGCGTCGTATCTTCTCTGGGATCGTTGGAAAGTTCCATTCTCGCCAGTTTCAAAAGGGGAAGTACCGCCTTCACGCGAACGCCGCTCTATCCGGACCTCACTGTCTGCCCGGTTGAGGGATTCGATCCCCGGGCGCACACCGGGCGGTGCAAGGAGCTGCGCTATCTCAATCGCGGCGCGCAGCTCTCGGTC
Source organism: Syntrophaceae bacterium (assembly GCA_039680225.1). Lineage (GTDB taxonomy): Bacteria > Desulfobacterota > Syntrophia > Syntrophales > UBA4778 > JBDKTK01. Next base: position 2,151 of record JBDKTK010000338.1, on the reverse strand, counting down.
GCTTCCGCCATGGATGCCCTGAAAAATTCCGGACTGGCAAGAGAAGATTGGGCGGATGCGGGGCTCTTTGCCGGCACCGGGCCGAACCTCGATATCACCGCGGAGTTCCCGGAGATTCGGGAAGGGCGCCTGGACTCCCCCGGCCTCCAGGCGCTCTGGATCCTGAAATACCTCCCCAATACCGCGGCGTCGCTGATCTCCCGATTGGCGGGCATCAGGGGAGAGAACCTGACAGTCTGCACCGCCTGCGCCGCAACGCTTCAGGCAATCGGGGAGGCCTTCTCCCGCATAAAGGCGGGCCGCCTGGACCTGGCCCTGGCCGGAGGCGGACATTCGTGCATCAACCCGGGAAACCTGCTGGCCTATAAGAAGGCCGGCGCGCTCTACTGCGGCGAGTTGGAACCGGCCCTCGCCATGCGCCCCTTCGACAGCGGGCGCGGCGGCTTCGTGGCGGCAGAGGGCGGCGCGTTCTTCGTCCTCGAGGAAAGGGAGCATGCCCTGCGGCGCGGAGCGCCAATTCTCGCCGAGGTCTGCGGCTACGGATGCTCGCTCGACGCGCACGGCATGACTGCCCCGGCCACCGGCGGCGAAAGCGGGCGCGCGGCGGTCCTGAAGGCGCTTGCCGAGGCGGAAATACCCGGCGACAGGATCGGGCTCATCAGCGCGCATGCGACAAGCACAATGCTCAACGATGAGGCGGAGAGCGTCATTATCGAAAGCATCCAGGGCGCCGGACGGCCTCCCGTCATAGCCCTCAAATCCTGGACGGGACACAGCGCGGCAGCCTGCGGGGCTGTTGAACTTGCCCTTGCCCTGGTCCTGATGAAAAATTCCCTGCTGCCGGAAATCAGGAATTTGAAGGAGCCGTGCAGCAGGGAAATAGATTTCGTCACGGAGCAGAGGAGCCACGAGTTCTCGAGCCTGCTGCTGGAAAATTTCGGTTTCGGGGGACAGAACTGCGCCCTCGTGGTGAGGCGGCCGCAATGAGGCAGATTACCATCCACTCCGGCATGCGCGGCTTTGTCATGCTTGACAGGATTCACGATATAAGCCCGCGGGGGATCACGGCAGGCCTGCGCCTGGCAAAAGCCCCGCTGTTTGCCGGGATAGAAGCGCTGGCCCAGGCGGGGGCGCTGCATACCCGGTTCATCAACAATTTCTCCCGGCATGCGTTCCTTCTAAAGGTCCGGAGCTGCACGCTCCCGACCGCCCCCCGGCTTGACGGAGATTTCCTGATCAGGGGGGCTTTAACGGGACAGAGCGCCTCATCCTGTTCCTATAATCTGGCCCTGGAAAAAGACGGGCGCGCAGTCGTGGAGGGCGGTTTTCTGATCGCTACGGTGGAATACGACTCGCGGTTCAAAATGGACGTATTGGAAACCCGATACAGGAAGGTGTTTTCATGTTTGCAGACCGGTATAAAACCAGGCTGAGCCTGCAGGCCGCGGCGGGTCTCCTGAGAAGGCCCCCCCAGGTGCAGGCGCGGGACGGCAAATACCTCCTGATTGAAAACAGGAGGGTCCTGAATTTCGCCTCCAACGACTATCTGGGACTGGGCGACTGCGACCGCCTGAAAAAGGCCGCGGCGGCCTGCTTCGAGCGCTACGGGACGTCTTCATCTTCATCCCGGCTTGTTTCCGGGAACTATTGCGTCATAGCTGAAGCGGAGAGGATGTTCGCCGATCACTTCGGTTACGCCGATGCCCTTTTCTTCCCGAGCGGGTACCAGGCCAATCTGGGAATCCTCTCGGCATTGTTTGGAGACGACGATGTAATCATTTTCGACAAGCACATCCACAACAGCAGCGTCAAGGGCATGGCCATGGGCGGCGCCCGTTTCTACGGGTTCAACCACAGCGATTTCTCTCATCTGGACAAGAGGCTCAAGGCGATCGAAAGCGGCCGGGCCGCGGTGCTCACCGAAGCCCTGTTCAGCATGGACGGCGACGTGCTGGACGCCCCCGGCATGAAACTTATAAAAGACCGGCACAACTGCCTCGTTGTCGTCGACGAGGCCCATTCTTTCGGAACGCTCGGGAGCGGCGGGCGCGGGATCGCCCGCGGCGTCGCGGATGTTGCGGTAGGGACCATGGGAAAGGCCTTCGGCCTGTTCGGCGCTTTCGCCCTCCTCCCGGAGGGGTTCAAGGAATA
>JBDKTK010000337.1:0-20903 GCA_039680225.1 Syntrophaceae bacterium | reverse complement strand
GACCGGCGCCATCTTGATGAACACGGTTCCTGCGACGATCATCATGTCTGCTTCCCGCGGGCTCCCCCTGATGACCTCCGCGCCGAACCGGGCGATATCGTAGCGGCTCGTGATGCTCGTTGCCATTTCCACGTAACAGCACGACAAGCCGAAGTTGAACGGCCAGAGGGAATTCTTCCGCCCCCAGGCGATAATGTCCTGGAGCTTTGTGAAAAGGACACCCGTTCCTGATTTGCCATGCGGCTCTTTCATAAAATTCAATCTGAAATCTGAAATTTCAAATCCGAAATCATTTCCCCTCTCTCCCCCAGTTCAGCGCCCCCATTCTCAGGATATAAAGGAGGGCCGCAGCCAGAATGATCGTGAATACAAGGATCTCCAGGAAACCCTGCCATCCCGATTCCCTGACGGATATCGACCAGGCAATGTAAAAGACGGCCTCCAGGTCGAAGATCACGAACAGGATGGCGACTACGTAATATCTGATGTCAATGGGATTTCCCGGGGCGCCGGCGGGGGCTATTCCTGATTCGTATGGTCTTCCCGTCGCTCTTTCCCGGTGCCGTTCGCCCGAGACATGCGCCGCAATGAGCAGGAGGGCCGCAACGGCAATAACGGAAAACACATAGAGGACGAAAGGCCAAAGGACTTCCATTTTCTGTCTCCGGAGATGTATCTCTCATTAATCGTAGTACAGAAATCGTAGTACAGATTTTTTTGATTAGACAAATAAAAAAGGGGCGGGTTATTTGGTTTGAAACAGTTCGAGAATGCTGTTAAGCTGATAAAAATTTCAAGCAGGAGGGACGGCCCATCAAAAAATATACATGCTCGATCTGCGGTTACATCTACGACCCTTCAGCAGGCGATCCCGACAATGGAGTGGCTCCCGGAACTGATTTCAAGGACATCCCCGGCGATTGGGTCTGTCCCGTGTGCGGGGCGGCCAGGGACCTTTTCGAAGAGGAAAAATAAACGAGGTGGATGTAATGAGAATTAAAATTTTTACCACACCTACCTGACCCTATTGCCACAAACTGAAAGAGTTGCTTTCAGAAAAAGGCATCACGTACGAGGAATCCGATGTCGCGCGCGACCCTCAGGCCCTTGATGAAATGGTCAAGTTGTCCGGAAAGCGGGCAGTGCCTATAACGGTTATCGACAACGACGTCAAAGTGGGTTTCGACCGGGATAAAATTGAGAAAAGAATAGCTGAATCGAAGTAGCCGAGGCAAATTGGTACTTCTAAGCTATTATTATCCTTGAGATATTTCCCTTTCGGGCCATTTACTTCTTGACTTGGTCCTCTTCTTTGTGTTAGCTTCGCGCTTGAATTGCCTGCGCTTTTTACCTTTGGTAAATCATCTTGCGAAGGATACGGATGGCAAAGAACCACTACACATTTCTGGTTTTCAGCAACAAGAAGGACGCAGTAAAAAAAGTCTGCGCCTCCGCTAAATTTCTGAAATGTGCAGCCGGTTTTGCCGCTATCCTCGTCCTCGCTATGGCATTTATCCTCTTCGATTATGTGAAGGCAAAAAAGCAGGGGGTTGAGTTTGAGAAGCTGGCCGAATCCCAGGCCGGCCAGATAAACACCCTGGCCGGCAAGGTGATGGATTTTGAGAAGAAGATGGAATATTTCCGCCAGCTTGAACAAAAGATCCGGTCCACTTCCGGGGACAAGCTGAAACACTCTAAAAACCAGATGCTCGGTATCGGAGGCGTTCAGCAGGAGCCCTCAACTGAGAATTCCTCTCTTGATCACCTCCAGAAAAATATGGACAAACTCCTGGTCGACGCCGAAAAGCAGGAGCAGAGTTTCAAGGAAGTCCTGGAATTCCTGAAAAAGCGCGAATCGATTTTAGCGGCAACTCCATCCCTCTGGCCGGTAAAAGGCTGGGTGACCTCCAATTTCGGTCGCAGGGAATCACCTTTTGGGAACGGAAATGATTTCCATAAGGGGCTCGACATCGCGGCCAGGGTCGGGAATCCCATTATCGCCCCGGCTGACGGCATCGTGACCGAGAGCGTCAACAGGGCGGACATGGGCAACTATGTTGTCCTGAACCACAAGAACGGGATCTCCACTTGTTATGCCCACATGCTGCGCAGCGCCGTCCACAAGGGCAGGAACGTGAAAAAAGGGGAAGTGATCGGGTACGTGGGGAATTCAGGCCGCAGCACGGGATCGCATCTCCATTACAGCGTGATGCTGAACGGGATCCATGTTAATCCCCGTAATTATCTCAAAAACTGAGGATGCCGGGCCACGCGCCCGCGAGAATCGTAACGGCCGGTATTTGCCGGCTTTTTTTTGATTCTTTTACCTGCTCTAGAAAGCAGCGGAAGCTTGAATAAAGGGAAGAACCAGTATAAAAACTCTCTGCTTTTCTGATTTTTCCGATAAGAAAGCCCTGCAATTTGTTTTACCGCGGCATGCTTGCCGGCGGATACCAGGATAATATAAACGGATACAGTAAATGTTTGGATCAATATTAAAGAAAATCATCGGCAGCAAGAATGACCGGGAGCTCAAGAGGCTCTCGTTTATCCTTGAGGAAATTAATTCTTACGAACCGGCGCTCAAGAAACTCTCCGACGACCAGCTCCGGGCCAAAACTGCGGAGTTCAAAGGGAAACTGGAGAACGGCGCCGAACTGGATGATGTACTCCCCGAAGCCTTTGCCGTAGCAAGGGAAGCGGCTGTAAGGACTGTCGGGATGAGGCCGTTCGACGTCCAGGTCATCGGCGGCCTCGTACTGCACGAAGGCAAAATCGCCGAAATGAAGACCGGTGAAGGAAAGACCCTGGCGGCGACAATGCCTCTTTATCTCAATGCCCTGTCCGGCCGGGGGACCCACGTCGTCACCGTGAACGATTACCTGGCCAAGCGCGACGCCGAGTGGATGGGACCGATTTATAAATTCCTGGGTCTCAAGGTAGGCGTGATAGTCCACGGCCTGGACGACTCCGAACGGCGGGAATCCTATAATGCGGATATCACCTACGGCACAAACAACGAGTTCGGCTTCGACTACCTGCGCGACAACATGAAATTCGCCCTGGAAGACTATGTCCAGAGGGAGCTGAATTTCGCGATCGTCGACGAGGTGGACAGCATCCTTATCGACGAAGCAAGGACCCCGCTTATCATTTCCGGGCCCTCCGAGGAGTCGACGGACAAGTATTACAAGATCAACCAGATCATACCCAACCTCAGGAAGGACCAGGACTATACGATAGAGGAGAAGAGCAGGACCGTCGTGCTCACCGAAGAGGGTGTGTTCAAGACGGAGCGGCTCCTGAAGGTCCCCAACCTTTACGACCCCAAGAACATCGAGACTCTCCATCACGTCAACCAGGCCCTCAAGGCGCACACGCTTTTCAAGAGGGACGTCGATTACCTTGTCAAGGAAGGGCAGGTCATAATCGTCGACGAGTTCACCGGGCGCGTCATGCCGGGCAGGCGTTACAGCGACGGCCTGCACCAGGCCCTCGAGGCCAAGGAGAAGGTTAAGATCGAGCGCGAGAACCAGACCCTGGCGACGATCACTTTCCAGAACTATTTCCGCATGTACAACAAGCTGGCGGGGATGACCGGAACGGCGGACACCGAAGCCGCCGAATTCAAGGAGATCTATAACCTGGAAGTCCTGATCATCCCGACCAACATGCCGATGATCAGGAACGACAACCCTGATGTCATTTACAAGACGGAAGTGGAGAAGTTCCGGGCTGCAATTAATGAAATAAAGGACCTCAACAGGCAGGGCAGGCCGGTCCTCGTCGGCACCATTTCCATTGAGAAATCGGAGCACCTCAGCCAGGTCCTTATGAAGCAGGGCATCAAGCACCACGTCCTCAATGCGAAGAACCACGAGAAAGAGGCCGAGATCATCTCCCAGGCCGGACAGGCCGGGGCAGTCACCATATCCACGAACATGGCCGGAAGGGGGACCGACATCAAGCTCGGCACGGGCGTGGCCGAACTGGGAGGACTGCATGTACTCGGGACCGAACGGCACGAGAGCCGCCGCATCGACAACCAGCTGCGGGGCCGTTCCGGCAGGCAGGGCGATATGGGATCTTCCCGCTTCTATCTGTCGCTGGAAGACGACCTGCTGAGGATCTTCGGAGCGGAGCGCATATCTTCCATAATGGACAAGATCGGAATCGAGGAAGACCAGCCCATCGAACACAGGATGATTTCCAAGGCCATCGAAAACGCCCAGAAGCGCGTTGAGGGCCAGAACTTCGACATCAGGAAGCACCTGCTGGAGTTCGACAACGTCATGAACAAGCAGCGCCAGGTCATTTACGAGCAGCGCCGCAATGTCCTCGGGGGCGAGAACCTCTGGTCCGATGCGGAGGATATGCTCGACGAGATAGTGGACGGCATGCTTCCTGAATTCGCGGACGAGAAAACCCATCCCGAGGAATGGAACCTGAAAGGCCTTGACGATGCGCTTTACAAGCAGTTCTCGGTGAAGTTCGGGTTCGCGAATTTCCAGGGCGACGAACTGACCGTAGATATCCTGAAGGACAAGATAATAGAAGGCGTCAAAGCCCTGTGGCAGCACAAGGAAGAGGAATTCGGCAAGCCTGCCATGGACTACCTTCTGAAATACATTATGCTGCAGTCCATCGATACGCAATGGAAAGACCACCTGCTCGGAATGGACCACCTCAAGGAGGGAATAGGGCTGCGCGGTTACGGGCAGAAGGACCCCATCCGGGAATACCAGAAAGAGGGCTTCGACATGTTCGAAGACATGGTCGACCGGATCAAGTCGGACTGCATCGCGAAGATCTGCATGGTCCGCGTCCAGAAGGACGAGGAACTCGAGGAGCAGCGCCGCGACACGGAAGATTTCATCATGAGCCACGGGACGTCCGGCGCAACCGCCGAAACCGTGAAAAGGGACGGCAAAAAGGTCGGCCGCAACGAGCCGTGCCCCTGCGGGAGCGGGAAGAAGTACAAGAAGTGCTGCGGGAAATAAAAAATAAGATTTCAAATTTCAAATTTGAAATTTCAGATCGAAAGAAAATGGAGCATACAGTTGGACTGGAAAGCTGAAAACCTGAAGGTGCCCGGATTTCTCGCGAGCGGCATCCGCTGCGGGATCAAGGTGGAGAAGGGGAGGAAGGACCTCGCCCTTCTGTATTCCACGTCCCCGGCGAAAATCGCCGGGATGTTCACGACCAATTGCTTCAAGGCGGCGCCGGTCGTGCTTTGCCGGGAACGGATCGGCTCAGGCCTCGGCCAGGCCGTCATTGTCAACAGCGGCAATGCAAACGCGGCCAACGGCAATGAAGGCTACCGGGCGGCCCGCGCCATGTCCAGGGCGGTCTCGAAAAAGCTCCGGATAGACGACGAACTCGTTTACGTGGCATCGACAGGTGTGATCGGAAACCCGCTCCCGGTCGACAAAGTCCTGGAGGGTGTGCCGCACCTGGTGCGGGACTTGAGTGAAACAGGCATCTATTCCGCCGAAGAGGCGATCATGACCACGGACCGGTTCCCGAAAATAGGATTAGGCAAATTCAAAGCCGGGTCCACGGAAGTTACCGTCTGCGGGATTGCCAAGGGGGCGGGAATGATCGAGCCTGACATGGCCACGCTGCTTTCCTTTGTGCTCACCGACCTGGAAATCGACATCCAGTCCCTGAGAAAGACCTTCCGCTCCTGCATCGGGGAGAGCTTTAACGCCATCAGCGTGGACGGCTGCATGAGCACGAACGACACGGCGCTCATCCTGGCGAACGGCGCTGCGGCCAACAAAAGCCCCGGAACAGCAGGCCTACGGAAATTCAGGGATTGCCTGGCGGAAGTCCTGTCCGGGCTGGCGCTGGCCATGGTGCGGGACGGGGAGGGCGCGACAAAGGCCGTACGGATAACCGTCGAGGGCGCCGCGACCCGGGCCGACGCGAAAAAGATCGCCTATAAGATCGCCGGATCGAACCTGGTCAAGACCGCGTTCTTCGGCCAGGACCCCAACTGGGGAAGGATCATCTCCGCCGCGGGCGCAGCCGGGATAAAACTGCCTGCCGACAGCGTGGAGGTTGCGATCGGCTCCGTGCCGGTCTTCCGCAAGGGTCGGGCCGTCAGGAAAGACGCGGACAGGCTCTTAAAAATAATGACAGCCGATTCGTTCGAGGTTAAAATAAAGATCGGCATGGGCAATGCCGCCTTCAGCATGCATACCTCGGACCTGACATACGACTACGTAAAACTCAACGCCCACTATCACACGTAAACCAGATTTTTTGCCCGGCGGAAAGCGCGTAACCCGTTTTTTTGCCTTGATTATTGGGGTTTCTTTATGTAAAGTGCCCCCGCAAAAACACACACCTCCCGATTGGAGCGGAGTTGCCCCGAATATAGCAGGGGTCCCGCCCCGAAATGAAGGAAGTGGTGGAATAAAAACAAACAGGAGATATTTATGGCAGCAAACATTTCAATGAAGCTTTTACTCGAGTCGGGAGTCCACTTCGGCCACCAGACCAACAAGTGGAACCCCAAAATGAAGCCCTACATCTTCGGGGCCCGCAACGGCATCTACATTATCGATCTCCAGCAGACAGTCGAACTCTTCAACGTGGCGTATAATTTTGTTGTTGATGCAGTTTCGTCCGGCAACGAGGTCCTGTTCGTCGGGACGAAGAAACAGGCCCAGGAATCGATCAAGTCCGAAGCGGAAAGGGCGGCGATGCCCTATGTCAACCAGAGATGGCTGGGGGGCATGCTGACCAACTACAAAACGCTGAAGAAGAGCATCGACCGGCTCAACAGCCTCGACAAGATGTTCGAAGACGAGACCATCAATGCCTTCCCCAAGAAAGAAATCATGGGCCTCAAGAAGGAAAGGGAGAAACTCGAAAAGATTCTCGGCGGGATCAGGCGCATGAAGGGAATGCCCGGCGCGCTGTTCATCGTCGACCCCAAGAAGGAAAATATCGCGGTGCATGAAGCCAGGAAACTCGGGATACCCCTTGTTTCCATCGTCGACACCAACTGCGACCCGGACGAAATCGATTACATAATCCCCGGCAACGACGACGCCATCAGGGCCATCAAGCTATTCTCGATGAAGGTAGCCGATGCCGTCCTCGAGGGGAAAAGGAAATTTGAAGAAAGAATCCAGGCTGAAAGCGACAAAGTTACTGCTCCTGAAACTCAGGCCTCCGAAGAATCCGATGTTCCGGAGAGCATTGTTTCGGCAGAAGTCGTCGAAAACGCGCCAGCTCAGGAATAAAGGATATCAGGAGGAATTAGAGCATTGGAAATATCAGCAGAAAAGGTAAAGGAGCTCCGGACCAAGACCGGCGCCGGGATGATGGATTGCAAAGAGGCCCTGAAGGCCTCCAACGGCGATTTTGAAAAATCAATCGAATACCTCAGGAAAAAAGGCCTCTCGGCCGCGACCAAGCGTTCGTCCAAGGCAGCCAAGGAAGGGACGATTTGTTCTTATATCCACATGCAGGGCCGCATAGGCGTGCTGGTGGAAGTCAATTGCGAGACCGATTTCGTCGCCAAAACGGATGATTTCAAGGCCCTTGCCAAAGACGTCGCGATGCAGATAGCGGCGACCAACCCGGTATATGTCAACCCTGATGAAGTGCCGGAAGAGATCCTTGAAAAGGAGAGGGGCATCTACCGCGATCAGCTGAAAACGGAAGGCAAGCCCGAGAAAATGTGGGACAAGATCATCCCGGGCAAGCTGAAGAAGTACTTCGAGGAAGTCTGCCTGACGGAACAGAAGTTCATAAAAGACCAGAACATCACGGTCGGCACCCTCGTCAACAACCTGATCGCCAAGACCGGCGAGAATATAAAAATCCGCAGGTTCGCCCGGTTCCAGCTTGGCGAGGAGCTTAAATAGCCTGAAGCCGGAGCGAATGGCCAAGCCTGTCTACAAGAGAGTATTGCTCAAGCTCAGCGGGGAAGCCCTGCTGGGCAAAAGCACCCATGGCATCGACTACGATGTCCTCGGCAGGATATCTTCCGAGATCGCCGAGGTCTCCCGGCTGGGGACCCAGATCGGGATAGTTATCGGCGGCGGGAACATATTCCGCGGCGCGCAGGGCGAAAACGCAGCGGGCATTGAAAGGACGACCGGCGACTACATGGGGATGCTGGCAACTGTGATCAACAGCCTTGCCCTGCAGAGCGCCCTTGAAAAGCTCAATATCTTCACACGGGTCATGTCCGCCATCGAGATGAGGGAGGTTGCCGAGCCATATATCAGGCGCAGGGCGGTCCGCCACCTCGAAAAGGGCAGGGTCTGTATCTTTGCGGCAGGGACCGGCAACCCGTACTTCACAACAGACACGGCCGCATGCCTCCGGGCCCTGGAGATCAAGGCCGATGTCATATTGAAGGCCACCAAGGTGGATGGGGTCTATGACAGCGACCCCGTTCTGAACAAACAGGCAAAGCTGTTCAAAACCATCAGCTATATCGATGTCTTGTCTAAAAACCTAAAAGTAATGGATTCAACAGCTATAAGCCTGTGCAAGGACAACAGGCTCAAGCTGATCGTTTTCAACCTGGAAAAGAAAGGCAATATTCAAAACGTGATCTGCGGAAAACGGATCGGGACCGTAGTGGAAGGAGGAAAATGAAAGAGAAGATTTTCAAGGATCTGAAAGATAATATGGACAAAGACCTTCAGGCGCTCGAAAAGTCCTTCGGCCGGGTAAGGACCGGCAGAGCTTCTCTGTCCCTTCTCGACGGCATCAAGGTGGATTATTACGGTACAGCCACCCCGCTGAACCAGGTGGCGTCCCTGTCCATACCGGAAAGCAGGCAGATCCTGATATCCCCCTGGGATGCGAGCGTGATAGGCGCAATAGAAAAAGCCATCCAGAAATCGGAGCTCGGCCTGATGCCGAACAGCGACGGCAAGCTGATCAGGATAAACATCCCCCAGCTCACCCAGGAGAGGCGCAAGGACCTTGTCAAAGTGGTCAAGAAGATGGCGGAGGAAAGCAAGGTCCGGATCAGGAACGAGCGGCGCGACGCCAACGAGCGGCTTAAGGCCCTCAAAAAAGACAACAAGATTTCCGAAGACGACCTGTTCGGGCTGCAAACGGACGTCCAGAAGATCACGGACGATTATATCAAGAAGACAGACCAGGTGCTTGCCGTAAAAGAAAAAGAGATCCTGGAAATCTGAACTGTTGCTTTGTGAAAAGATAATTAAAAGGGAGCTCATGGCTCCCTTTCTTTTATGTCCAGCCGTTGAAAATGAATCGGCGCTGTGATATTTGATTTCATTAGTGAAATGACCGGAATAGATAAAGACAGAATACCAGCCCACATCGCGATCATCATGGACGGAAACGGCCGTTGGGCGAAGCAGCATGCGCTGGGAAGAGTCGCCGGCCATAAAAAGGGCGTCGACGCGGTCCGCGACACTGTCACGGCCTGCCGCGAAATCGGCGTGCGTTATCTCACCCTGTACGCCTTCTCGTCCGAAAACTGGAACCGCCCGAACCGGGAAGTCAGCGCGCTGATGAGGCTGCTGGAAAGGTTCCTTCAGCTTGAGTTCAAGACCCTGCAGAAGAACAACATCCGTCTTGCGGCCATCGGCGACCTCAAGTCCCTTCCGGAACGCGTCCTGAAAACCCTTAACGAGGTCATCGGGCTCACCTCCGGCAATTCGGCGATGACCCTTATACTTGCCCTGAGCTATGGGGGAAGGGATGAGATACTTGACGCGGTGAAAAGGATAGCCGGGGATTCGGCCGCCGGGAAACTCGATGCAGCATCGATTACGAAGAAGAACATTTCCGATTATCTTTACACGGAGGGAATACCCGATCCCGACCTCCTCATCCGCACGAGCGGCGAGTACCGGATCAGCAACTTCCTTCTCTGGCAGACGGCGTACACCGAATTCTACTTCACCGACGTGCTGTGGCCGGACTTCCGGAAGAAAGACCTTTTGCAAGCCATAGCCGATTATCAAAAAAGGGAACGCAGGTTCGGCCTGACAAGCGATCAGCTCGTGGGTGACCTGCCGTGAGCCCTCATTTGAAAAGATGGGTGACCGGGCTGCTGGCGGCCCCGGTCCTGGGAGCGGTTGTATATTTCGGCAACGAAGCCGTATTCTCGGGACTTGTGATTATAGCCGCCGTCATGGCCTGCCACGAGTATAACAGGACAGCATTCACCGACGAATACGGGTTTGAAAGGGCGCAATGTCTCGGGGCGGCGCTGCTGATCAACGTGGCCGCCCATTACAGCAGCCTGGATGCCGGCGGACCTAAACCCATTGCCGCGGCCCTGACGCTTTCCTTCCTGGCTGTCTTCTGCCTTTTTTTATACAGGTGCCGCGAGGGGGCCATCAATCTCGATCCGCTGCGCAAGACGGCGTTGTCCATTTTCTACCCCTCGGTGCTCATCGCCCATTTCATCCTGCTCCGAAAACTGGACAGCGGGATTTTCCTGATCTTCCTCGTGTTTCTCATTGCATTCGCAGGGGACATTGCCGCATTTTATACGGGACGCAATTTCGGCAAGAGGAAACTTCTCCCGAATGTGAGCGCCGGGAAAACAATAGAAGGCTCCCTGGGATCAATAGCGGGCAGTATTGCAGCCGCCCTGGTCTTCCGGCACTTCTTCCTGGAATTCATTTCCACTGCCGATCTCGTTATAATGACAGTGGCGGCGAACATCCTGGGACAGGCAGGCGACCTTTGCGAATCCACCCTGAAGCGTTCGTCCGGCATGAAAGATTCGGGGGCGATCCTCCCCGGGCACGGCGGGATCCTGGACCGGATTGACAGCCTTTTGTTTATCGGCCCCTTTGTTTATTATTACGTAAGTTATTTTGTCATATGAAAAGAATTGCCATCCTTGGATCAACCGGCTCAATCGGCGTCAACGCCCTCAAGGTCATCGACGCCCGGCCTTCTGATTTTGAAGTCGTGGCGCTCGCGGCAGGCCGTAACATTGACCTGCTGAAAACCCAGATCGAGCGGTTCAGGCCCGCGCTTGTCTCCGTGATCGACGAACAGCATGCCCGCGCGCTCAAAGAAAAGCTGGGCGCGAACGAGACCCGGATACTCTGGGGCGAATATGGTTACGCCGCTGCGGCCTCAATCGACAAAGCCGACATGGTCGTTTCCTCCATGGTCGGGGCGGCCGGCCTCCTGCCGACTCTTGCGGCAATAGAAGCGGGGAAGGACATAGCCCTGGCTAACAAGGAGACGCTGGTCATGGCCGGCGAGCTTGTCATGCGCAAGGCCGCTGAAAACAGGATCAGGCTGGTCCCGGTCGACAGCGAGCACAGCGCAATATTCCAGTGCATAAACGGGGAGCGCCCGGACCGGGTCCGGAAGATAATCCTGACCGCTTCCGGGGGGCCCTTCCTGCGCACTCCCAAAGAAGCGCTGTCCCGCATCACTGTGGAAGACGCCCTGAAACACCCGAACTGGTCCATGGGCAGGAAGATCACGATCGACTCGGCCTCCATGATGAACAAGGGGCTGGAAGTGATAGAAGCGAAATGGCTCTTCGGGGTCGAACCGGAGCGCATCGAAATTGCCGTCCACCCGCAGAGCATCATCCATTCCATGGTGGAGTTCGTCGACTGCTCCATTATAGCCCAGTTGGGAATCCCGGACATGCGCATCCCCATAGCCTATGCCCTTTCGTATCCGGACAGGCTCCCGGAAAAGGATCTCGGCCTCGACATCTTCAAAAAAGGCGCCCTGGAGTTCATTGAGCCCGACCGGGAAAAATTCCCCTGTCTGAATCTGGCCTATGAGGCGGCGCGGATTGGTGGTACAATGACAGCGGTTTTGAACGCCGCCAACGAGATAGCCGTGGAGGCGTTCCTGGCCGGCCGGCTGGGATTCACGGAGCTCCCCGAAGTCATCGGGTCGGCCATGGCCCTGCATGAAAAACGACAGATCGAAACGGTTGCCGACGTGATCGCGGCAGACGCCTGGGCAAGAAGGACGGCTTCCGGTTTGATCGAAAAGAGAAACCAATAATGATCACAACAAATATTGTCTCGGTAATTGTCCTGCTCGGGGTCCTCGTGTTTGTCCACGAGCTGGGACATTTCCTCTTTGCCAAATGGTTCGGGGTAGGGGTCCTGAAATTCTCGTTGGGATTCGGCCCGAAGCTCATCGGAAGAAAATACGGGGAAACGGAATACCTCGTCTCGGCCATCCCCTTGGGCGGCTACGTCAAGATGCTCGGGGAATCGGGAACGGACAAGGTCAGCGATGAGGACGAGCAGCGCTCCTTCTCGGCCCAGCGGCCCTGGAAAAGGTTCTGCATCGTCGCCGCCGGCCCGGCATTTAATTTCCTCTTTGCCGTCCTGGTCCTCGCGGTAATAAATGTGACCGGGATCCCGACATTGTCGAACGTCGTGGGAGGAGTGCAGGAAGGTTCCGCGGCGGCAAGCGCCGGGATCGAGGCCGGGGACAGGATCACGGCGATCGACGGCAAGGCCGTGAACTCGTGGCCCGACATCGCCGAACTGGTTGCCGACAGCAACGGCCGGGAAATGAAGTTGAAGATCGAGCGCGCCGGGAAGACATTTGAGATAGCTGCGGCCGGCCGCATCATGAAGGGGAAGAACCTGTTCGGGGAGGATGTCGATTCTTACAAGCTTGGCATCCAGTCGTCCCAGGAGACTTTCATCAAACGGCAGAACCCGATCATGGCCCTCGTGTCGGGGGTCGGCCAGACGTGGTACCTGACTGAACTCACGTTCCTGAGCATCGTGAAAATCATCCAGGGAACAATTTCCGCAGACACTCTCGGCGGGCCGATCCTGATCGCGCAGATGGCCGGTGCGGAAGTTGAAAAAGGCATAATGCATTTCATTTTCTTCATGGCCATCCTGAGCATCAACCTGGGAGTGCTGAACCTGCTGCCCATACCCGTCCTGGACGGAGGACACCTCTTTTTTACCCTTATAGAGCTCGTCACCGGCAGGGAAGTGAATATCAAGTGGCGCGAAACGGCCCAGCAGGTCGGGTTCTTTCTCCTGCTCCTCCTGATGCTTTTTGTCTTCTATAACGACATAATGAGAATATTCAGCTGACGATGCTCATCCTCGCCCTCGACACCTCTTCGAAATCCGGCAGCGTGGCCCTGGTCAAAGACGGGGAACTCATGGCCGAGTTCCTGGTCAATGCGGAGATAAACCATTCCGAAACCATAATGCCGGCGATATCCGAAACCCTGCGGATCGCGAAGACCGGTTTGAGCGAAGTCGATTGTTTCGCGTTTGCGATGGGGCCGGGAGCATTCACGGGCTTGCGGATCGGGGCCGGGATAATAAAAGGCCTCGTCCTGGCCACAGGCAAGCCCGTAATCGGAGTATCCAGTCTCGACGCCCTGGCGTGCAATTATCCGCCGGAGGGTCCGGGTTCCTGCATTTGCCCCATGCTCGATGCAAAAAGGGACGAAGTTTACGCAGCCGTTTACCAGGGTGAAG
This sequence comes from Syntrophaceae bacterium, assembly GCA_039680225.1. GTDB lineage: Bacteria > Desulfobacterota > Syntrophia > Syntrophales > UBA4778 > JBDKTK01. The sequence continues at coordinate 7,437 of JBDKTK010000337.1, read as the reverse complement.
GAAGCGGTTGGAAGAAAATACGCGAAGACCTGGTGGCTCCGCCCCGCGAGTTCCTGAAGACGGCCGGTATCCGCAACGGATGCGTTTTCCTCGGCGACGGGGCATTGAGGTACGAGGGGCTGATCAGGGAAACGCTCCCCGGCAGCTGCCGGGTGCTGCCGGCGGCCTTAGGCCTTATCAGGGCTTCAGCCGTGGGCCTGCTGGGAATGGAAGAATTCTCCCGCGGAAATTTCCTCGATCTTCTCACCTTTACGCCGGTCTACCTGCGGGGCTCTCCGGCGGAAACCGCCTGAAACTGAAATTGACAAGGCCTGTCTTATCCTATATATGTCAATGACTTGGAGGTAAACGGATGGAGAAAGAGGACGAGCTGATCATCTCAAAATACATCGAAAGCGATGACGAATTGAGAAAGTACGTCGAAGATCACAAGAGGCTCGAAACGGAGCTTGAGGGGTTCAACAAGCGCGTTTACCTTACACCTGAAGAAGAGATGGAAAAGAAGAAGCTCCAGAAAAGAAAGCTTCTCGGAAAAGATAGGATTCATGAGATCTTATCAAGATACAGGCAAAACTAAAGAAAAACCCCCTGATGGACCACAAAGGAATCATAGTTTCAGAAGGGCTTCCCTTCATTATCCCCCTGGCAGCAATCACCTTATTGTTGTCGTGGATGCACGTTAGCTGGGCGAGCGCCGTCTTCGCCGTCCTCACAGCATTCGTGACATGGTTCTTCCGCAACCCCGTGCGCGTTGCCCCGGAAGACGAACGCATAGTTGTGTCCCCCGCCGACGGTCTCGTCATCAAAATCGACGAATACGATTATCCCGTGATCGGAGGCGCTTCGAAACGGGTGAGCATCTTCCTGAATATCTTCGACGTGCATGTCAACTGGTCGCCCGTGCCGGGCATCATCAGAAAAATAATTTACAGCAAGGGGAAATTCTTTTTCGCCCACCTCGAAAAGGCTTCGCTCGACAACGAAAGGAACCTGTTCCTGATTGACGACAACCAGGGGCGCAGGATCGCCGTTATCCAGATCGCGGGAATCATTGCCCGCCGCATTGTCTGCTGGGCGCGCGAGGGCATGAGGGTCGGCAGGGAAGACCGGCTCGGGATGATCCGCTTCGGCTCCCGCGTCGAGGTATTCATGCCCCCTGAATCGGAGGTCCTCGTGAAAGTCGGCGACAGGGTAAAAGGAGGAGCGACCCCCATAGGACGGCTGCAATGAAACAGAGAATTCAGCAGATGAGGACAAGCGGCCGCAGGTTCCGCAAGGACAAGATGAAGAAGGGGGTCTACGTCCTTCCGAACCTGTTCACTACTGCCAGCATGTTCTGCGGCTTTTACGCGATAATCGCGTCCATGAAAGAAGAGTTCATGCTGGCTTCCGGCGCGATCCTGATAGCCTGGGTCCTGGACGGCCTGGACGGCAGGATGGCCCGGATGACGAACACCACGAGCAAATTCGGGATGGAGTACGACAGCCTTTCCGATCTCGTGGCCTTCGGGGTGGCCCCGGGCATCCTCGCGTACAACTGGTCTCTCATGCCTTACGGCAAATGGGGCTGGCTCGTTTCGTTCCTGTTTGCGGCCTGCGGGGCATTGAGGCTGGCCAGGTTCAACGTCCAGGTGAATGTCATCGACAAGAGCCTGTTCAACGGACTGCCGATCCCGGCGGCCGCGATCACGCTTGCCTCGACAATACTGCTGTTCAACTTCCTGGGCTACACAGGCAAGTTCAACCACGTGTCCATCCTTATCGGAATGGTGCTCCTCGCATTGCTGATGGTCAGCAGCGTCAAATATTACAGTTTCAAGGACATGAATTATTTTTTGAAGAAACCTTTCATGTCGGTTGTCCTGATACTCGGCATCCTCATCATCGCCATCGCGGAGCCGCAGATATCCATCTTTACTTTTGCTTTCGGATACGCTATTTCGGGGCCTCTGTGGACGATCTACCGCCTGGCGACGCGGAAGAAGATCGAAAAGGAAGGCCCGGAACCCAAGATGACCAAGGAAATCGATGAGGCCGAACATCCCGCAGGGGCAAAATAATACAGGAGTTATATCGGAATGAGAAAGTTCAATGTGGCAGTAGTTGGCGCTACAGGCGCCGTCGGAAATGAAATGATAAGCGTTCTCGAGCAGAGGGACTTCCCTGTCGGGGAGTTAAGGCTTCTCGCCTCGGAGCGTTCCATAGGCAGGGAGTTGGAATTCAAGGGCAGGAACTACCCGGTCCAGGTGCTGGGAGAGGATTCATTCGCCGGGATGGAGATAGGGCTTTTTTCGGCGGGCGGCAGCATCAGCCAGAAGTTCGCCCCGATTGCCGCGGCGGCCGGCTGCGTTGTCGTGGACAACACCAGCGCTTTCCGGATGGACCCCGATATCCCGCTCGTCGTCCCCGAGGTCAATCCCGACGACATCGGCCTGTACACAAACAGGGGGATCATCGCGAACCCGAATTGCTCGACCATCCAGATGGTCGTGGCGCTCAAACCCATATACAACGCGGTCGGGATCAGAAGGGTCGTCGTAACCACTTTCCAGGCCGTCTCGGGCACGGGAAAGAAGGCGATGGACGAGCTTACCGACCAGACCAAGGCGCTGCTGAGTTTCCGCGAGCCCAAGGTAAAGGTATATCCCCACCAGATCGCGTTCAACTGCCTCCCGCAGATAGACGTCTTCATTGAAAACGGTTACACAAAAGAAGAGATGAAGATGATCAACGAGACGAAGAAGATCATGGGAGATGATTCAATAGCCGTGACAGCCACGACGGTCAGGATCCCCGTATACCGCTGCCATTCGGAATCGGTCAATATCGAGACAGAGGAGAAAATCACGGCCGCGGAAGTCAAGGAACTGCTGTCCCGGGCCCCCGGGGTCATAGTCAGGGACAATCCCTCCAGGTCCGAGTACCCGCTTGCCATCGACTGCGCCGGTCTCGACGAAACATTTGTGGGCCGGATACGTGAGGACGAGTCGATCGAGAACGGGATCAATCTCTGGGTTGTTTCCGACAACCTCAGGAAAGGCGCGGCCCTCAATGCCGTGCAGATTGCCGAAATCCTGATTCAGAAATATCTGAAGTAGATGGTGAGGGTCATAGGGGGGAAAGCCAGGGGAAGAAGGCTTGCCCTCCCCAAAAAAGGGGAGATACGCCCCACGTCCGATTTTGTCCGGGAGGCCCTGTTCAACATCCTCGGCCCCCAGGACGGGAAAACGTGGCTGGATGTCTACGCGGGCACGGGGGCGGTGGCGCTGGAGGCATTGAGCCGGGGAGCGGACAGGGCCGTTTTTATTGAGAACAGCCGCTCCTGCTGCGAAGCCCTCAGGGCGAATATTGAAAAATGCGGCTTTTCCCGGAAAGCCGAAGTCCTGGAGATGACGGCGGAGCAGGGGGTAAGGCTCCTGGCCGCGCGCGGGCAAAGTTTTGACGTGATCTTTTCGGATCCGCCGTACAGCAAGGGACTGGCCGGGGCAATGCCCGGCATTATTTTGAAGTCCGGTCTTATTTCGGCGGGCGGCATGCTTATCATCCAGCACTCCTTAAGAGAGGGACTGGAGATCGATTCCGGCGCCTGGAACGTTACCGACAACAGGAAATATGGGGATACGGAAATTACAATTCTTATTCGAGCTAAAGGTGGGGAAACCTGATGGAAAGGACTGCTGTTTATCCGGGCTCGTTTGACCCGATCACAAACGGTCATGTGGATATCATAAGAAGGGCTTTAAGGGTTTTCGATAAGCTCATAATCCTTATCGCATATAATCCGGCCAAGAGCTCCCTTTTTACAGTTGAAGAAAGAATCGATCTGATAAAATCAGTTATCGGCGACGAGCCGAGGATCAGGATCGACAGCTTCTCGGGCCTGCTTGTCGATTACGTTAAAAAGGAAAATGCCCAGGTGATATTGAGAGGGCTGCGGGCTGTTTCCGATTTCGAATATGAATTCCAGATGGCCCTCATCAACCGGCGCCTGGACCGCGATACCGAAACAGTCTTCCTCATGACCGGATACAAATGGTTCTATACGAGTTCGCAACTCGTCAAGGAAGCGGCCGGCCACGGCGGGTCGGTGCGGGGCCTCGTCCCTGATGTCGTCCTGCAGGCGCTCCAGCAAAAATTCAAAAAATAGGAATCCACATGAAACTGTCATCTCGCGCTACAAGAATAAAACCTTCGCCGACTCTCGCAATAACGGCTAAAGCCCAGGAGCTGAGGGCCAAGGGAAGGGATATTATAGGATTCGGGGCGGGCGAGCCCGACTTCGATACGCCTTTGAACATCAAGCAGGCGGCCATCAGGGCCATTGACGAGGGCTTCACCAAGTATACCCCGGTCGGCGGGATAGAGGAACTCAAGGATGCAATAATCGCGAAGCTTAAAAACGACAACGGGCTGGAATACAAGCGCTCCCAGGTTTTCGTCTCCTGCGGGGCCAAGCACTCCCTTTACAACATCGCCCAGGTCCTGTTCGAAAGCGGCGACGAGGTTATAGTCCCGGCCCCTTACTGGGTATCTTATCCGGACATAGTCGTGCTTGCCGACGCCACGCCGGTCATTGTCCAGACCTCGGAAAAAAATGGATTCAAGCTGGACCCCGCGGACTTGAAAAAAGCCATAACCCCAAAAACAAAAGCTGTGATCATCAACAGCCCCTCGAACCCTACGGGCGCCACTTACACTGCCGTCGAACTCGGGATGATTGCAGAAGTCATAGCCGGGAAGAAAATAATCGCGATCTCGGACGATATTTACGAAAAGATCCTCTATGACGGGATGCGCTTTGCGGAGATGGCTTCCCTCAGCAGCGAACTGCGGGACCTGACCATAGTCGTCAACGGTGTTTCCAAGTCCCATTCGATGACCGGCTGGAGGATCGGCTACGCGGCAGGCCCCGATAATGTAATCAAGGCCGCGACCGACTTCCAGAGCCAGAACACGTCGAACCCGACGTCCATCTCCCAGAAGGCGGCGGCCGAGGCCCTCAGGGGCAGCCAGGAAGCCGTGGCGATGATGGTCGGCGAATTCCAGAAGAGAAGGGACTTCATTGTCGACGGCTTGAACAATATCCCCGGGGTGAGCTGCCTCAAGCCGGAAGGCGCTTTTTACGTCTTCCCCAATGTCTCCGGCCTCTTCGGCAGATCATTCAAAGGCAATGCGGTAAAGGGTTCCTCAGATGTAACGGAGTTCCTGCTGGAAAACGCCAACGTGGCGGTCGTGCCGGGTGTGGTATTCGGCAACGACAATCACATCCGCCTGTCCTATGCGACTTCGATGCGCAACATCGAAGAGGGCCTGAAAAGGATCAAGGCGGCAGTAGCCTTGTTGAGCTGATATCATTATTCTCTCTTGTTACCCCCGCGCAGGCGGGGGGTCCGGAAATACACTGGATTCCCGCCTGCGCTGAATGACGCATCGGTTTTTATCGGACCTGATCTTTCGGATTTCGTTCGCTGAGCAGGATTTTCAGGCCCAAACGAGCCCGCAGGACTATTGAATACTTCAATCTTTTCATCCCGATTTAAATAGTGTTTGCCCGTCTTTTGCACTTCATGATATATCCAGAACAAAGGAAAAATGATATAAATTGTCGGAATTAAAAGGAAAACGTAAGAATACAAGGCCCGTCTTCATTGGCCCGGTGCAGGTCGGGGGAGGCGCCCCGGTGATCGTACAGTCCATGACTTCGACCGACACCCGGGATGTGAAGGCAACTGTCAGGCAGGCCCGCAGGTTAATCAAGGCAGGCTGCGAAATCGTCAGGGTAGCGGTCCCCGACCGGGAGGCGGCCCAGGCCATAGGGCAGATCAGGAAATCCATTTCCGTCCCCCTGGTCGCCGATATCCATTTCAACCACCTGCTGGCGCTCGAGGCGATGCGCAGCGGCGCCGACGCCATCAGGATCAATCCCGGCAATATCCCCCGGGCCAGGCTCAAGGAGATTATCCGGACGGCCGGCGACCGGGGCCTGAGCATCAGGATCGGCGTGAATTCGGGGTCGCTGGAAAAGGAGCTTGTGAAAAAATACGGGGCGCCGACGGCGGAAGCGCTGGCGGAGAGCGCCTTGCGGAGCATCGAATTCTTTGAGGGCCATGGTTTTTATTCTATAAAGTTGTCCCTGAAGTCGTCCGAAGTCCCCGCGATGATCGACGCATACCGTCTGATCTCGGAGAAGACGGATTACCCCCTGCACCTGGGGGTCACGGAAGCCGGGAGCCTCCTGCAGGCGGCCGTCAAATCCTCCATCGGGATCGGCGTCCTGCTCAATGAGGGTATCGGTGATACTATCAGGGTTTCCGTGACCGGCGATCCTGTCCAGGAAATACCCGTTGCCTACGGGATATTGAGAGCGCTCGGGATCAGGAAAGTCGGGCCCGACATAATTTCCTGCCCGACCTGCGGCCGCTGTGAAGTCGATGTGCCGGGGCTCGTCAGCCGCGTCGAGAAGGCCCTTGCCGGCCGCAAGGATTACCTGAAGGTAGCGCTCATGGGCTGTGTCGTAAACGGCCCCGGAGAAGCCGCTGAGGCGGATATCGGCCTGGCGGGCGGCAAAGGGACGGGTATTCTTTTTAAAAAGGGAAAAGTTTTAAAGAAGGTCGCTGAAAAAGAGTTTGTCCAGTGCCTTTTGGAAGAAATAAATAAAATGAAATCCGGAAGAGAGGAGAACGGCGAATGAGGTATTCCGAAATGTTCCTGCCCACTGTGCGGGAAGTCCCATCCGATGCTGAGACTGCATCCCACCAGCTCATGGTGCGCGCGGGTTTGATAAGAAAGCTCACGAGCGGCATTTATTCTTACCTGCCTGTCGGTTTCAAGGTGGTCAAGAAGCTCGAACAGATTATCAGGGAGGAGATGAACAGGGCGGGGGCCCAGGAAGTCTTCATGCCCGCCGTGCAGCCCGCGGAGCTCTGGCAGGAGTCGGGCCGCTGGGCCATGTACGGCAAAGAGCTGCTCCGGTTCAAGGACAGGAACAACAGGGAATACTGCATCGGCCCCACACACGAAGAGGTCATAACCGATCTGGTCCGCAATGAGATCAAGACATACCGGCAACTCCCCAAGAACCTCTACCAGATCCAGACAAAGTTCCGCGACGAGATAAGGCCGCGTTTCGGCGTCATGAGGTGCCGCGAGTTCAGCATGAAAGACGCTTACAGCTTCGATGCCGACGAAGCGGGAGTCGACGAGAGCTATCGCAAGATGTACAAAGCTTACAACCGCATCTTCGCGCGCTGCGGCCTGAAGTTCAGGGCCGTCGAGGCCGACACCGGCAACATCGGCGGGAGCTTCTCGCATGAGTTCATGGTCATGGCCGATACGGGCGAGGACGCGGTGATTTTCTGCTCCAACTGCGAATATGCCGCCAACCTCGAAAAGGCCGAGGTGTCCAAACCCGGGAAGATTGAGATCGACAAAGCGAAA
>JBDKTK010000336.1:0-2715 GCA_039680225.1 Syntrophaceae bacterium | reverse complement strand
TCTTGATCGAGAGGCTTTGCCACATCTGCATGACTTCGCCGATATTTTCTATGAGCCGGTTGTCCCTGTTCTTTGCGATGTCCTGCAGGTCTTTCGTTTGTCTCCTTGCCCTGATTCTTCTCGTAGTCTCCTTGGAGCATTCCTTGCATTCGCTTCTCAGCCCGTCTTTCGTCCGGGAATTGGTGTAGAATCCGTTTCTCCGTTTTTTTGCTCCGCATTTAGTACATGTTTTCATAATCATGACCTCCTTAAATTGGTATGGCCACAATACCAATTTAAGTTCCGTCGCGCAAGCATTAATTTCGAAATTCATGCAGTTTAATTTATGCCGGCCGGCTTTTCTCCGTTTGCAGGGGGGCAGCCGCAGAAGACGTGCCTTTTGAACCCCAAGCAATCAGCCAGCAACCGGTTACAGAGTACCCAGCTGTCAAGACGGTTTGCTTTTTGCCCGGCTGTTTTTTTCCAGGCTCGCGGGGAAAATATTTGTTGACAAATCGGTATTACCAGTATACAGATTATCCAATCTCGTTTCTTGGTTGAACGGCATTTTACCTCCCCGCCGTTTGTCACCTCCTACCGGCGTGAGCGAGGGGCGCCTTTCCCTGGCCCCCCTCGCTCATGCTCTCTCATTCATATCGCGTTAAGGGCATTAACAGGCGAGATTCTGCGCAGCCGCTCCATTCGGTGCGGATTAACATAAAGGCCCGTATCGAAACGCATCACCTGAATTCAGGCGGCATCCCGTTCTGCTGCGATTTTTGCAGGACTCATTTGAGTTTCATGAAGGGCGGAGTTCCTGCGCGAGTAGGAGAAATAGATAACCAGGCCTATTCCCAGCCAGATCAGAAAGGAATACCAGGCGAGTTTCTCAAGCTGGGCCATCAGGAACCCGCAGCTCAATATTGCGCAAACAGGAACCAGGGGGACAAGGGGACACCGGAACTTTCTCGGAAGCTCCGGCTGAGTGCGGCGCATGATGATTACGGCCAGGGAAATTATGCAAAATGCCACCAATGTCCCGAGATTCGTCAGCTGCAAAATTTTATCGAGGGGGATCAATGAGCTGATCAGCCCTGCAATCAATCCGACGATCCACGTCGAGGCGAACGGGGTCCTGTACGCGGGGTGGACCCTGGCGAATACGGGGGGGAGGAGCCTGTCCCGGGACATTGCAAAAAAGATCCTGGTCTGCCCGTAATTATTGACAAGGATGACCGTCGTCATGCCCATTAACGCGCCTATATTTATGACCTCTACAAACCACTTCTGCCCCGTCATTTGAATTGCGAAGGAAACCGGATTACCGGCTCCGGCATAGGCTGAAAATGGAACGATTCCCGTCATGACCAGGGTGACGGCAACGTATATGCACGTGCAAATCGCAAGCGAACACAGGATACCCCGCGGCAGGTCCCGGGCAGGGTTTTTTACTTCTTCAGCCGCAGAGGATACGGCATCGAAGCCTATGTAGGCAAAAAATATTATCGCAGCTGCGCCTAAGATGCCCTTGCTCCCGAAAGGCGCAAAGGGCTGCCAGTTGGAAGGGCGGACGTAGGCCGAACCGATAGCGATGAAAAGAAGGATCACGGTGATTTTTACCGCAACCATGACATTGTTCATCCGCGCCGATTCCTTCACTCCCCTCGACAGGACCATTGTAACGAGCATCATTATGATAAATGCCGGCAGATTGAACCAGGTCACCGCACCCGGCACGGCGCCATATGCAGCCGAAAGCTCGACCGGCAAAATGATCCCGAAACCGGCGAGCAAAGACTGAAAATAGCCCGACCAGCCGACGGCAACCGCCGAAGAACCCAGGGCGTATTCCAGCACCAGGTCCCAGCCGATAAGCCAGGCGAGGAACTCGCCCATAGTCACGTAAGTATAAGTGTAAACCGATCCCGATACGGGAATCGCCGCGGAAAACTCCGCATAACTCATGGCCGCCAATCCGCAGGCGACGGAAGCGATCACGAATGAAAGGCTGAGCCCCGGCCCTGCTATCGTTGCCCCGACGCCGGTAACGACGAAAATACCGGCCCCGACGATGGCTCCTATTCCAAGCAATGTCAGGTCCCATGCAGTCAGGGCCTTTTTAAGCTGCTCCCCGCCCGCGGAGGTCTTCAGCATGGCATGTATGTCTTTCTTCCTGAAGAGAGTGCGCATGTTTGAAATTCCCGTCTTAATTGATATCAAGAGATTATTCGCGATCCTGAGACAGTGCGGGGATACACAGGCATGACCGGTCCATTCAACAGAACAGCCGGCAAATTCAGATCGGTCTTTCGCGGTGAGGATTTTCCCAGCATACGCCGTAGCTTTTCAGTTCGCAGAGGATATGCACGGAATCGTATCCTGACTTCTTCAGGGCCTCCAGCGCACTCTCCCAGCTATCGGCCGGAATTATGCTTTCAAAGCTTGCGCCGTCCAGCGCAGACACCCTGTATAAAAAATAACTCATAGCCCGCTCTCCAATTTGAGATTCAGATCCTGATGAAAGATTCGTTTAAAAACCTTTGAATTTGGTATATTGGTATTACCAATTTATGTCAAGCATATTTTGCATGCCGGAGATGCCGTCTGCTTTTCGGCGCTTTCGCTCTCTTTATTCCGCTGAATGTCGGAAACCCATTCGGCCACGAAGGAGGGATGCCCGGGTACCGGGACAGGGAAAAAGAGTAATTACCATTTGACAAGGGGATTATAATTCCA
>JBDKTK010000335.1:0-9606 GCA_039680225.1 Syntrophaceae bacterium | reverse complement strand
CTTTCGGAAGCCCTGCGCGACCAGAGGATCAAGACGCACCTGCTCCTGAGCCCCGCGGTTGCGAGGGAAAACAGCATTGCGGCTGCCCGCAGGTTCGGCAGCATCAATTTCAACAGCATAATCCTGACCAAGCTCGACGAGTGCACCCGGTTCGGGTCGATTTACGACATCATCGACCAGATCGGGAAACCGGTCTCGTATATCACAACGGGCCAGAACATAACGCAGGACATTGAAACAGCCGACCCGGGGAGAATTGCCAGGTTGATCACGGAAAACAAACTTACTTAGGGGAAACGCAAGTGAACGACGCCTCGTCAATTAAAAGGAAAAGGAATGATGAAAACCGCCAGTCCCAGGCGGGAACCGGGCTCGCCAGGAGGACGAAGGAAGATGTCCGCGTGATAGCGATCACCAGCGGCAAGGGCGGGGTGGGGAAGACAAATATCTCGGCCAACCTGGCATACAGCATGTCTCACGCCGGCAAGCGCGTGCTGGTCCTGGACGCCGATATGGGGCTCGCCAACCTGGACGTCATCCTGGGGCTCACACCCAAGTACAACATCAACCACGTGCTGCTCGGCGAAAAATCGCTTTCCGAGGTGATCGTCCCCGGGCCCGGCAATATGAAGATCCTGCCTTCCGCTTCGGGCATCGCGGCGCTAGCGGAGCTCTCGCGGGGCCAGAAGCTGTACCTGTTCAACGAGCTCAACGATCTGAACGAAGAGTTCGACTTCATGCTGATCGACACTGCAGCCGGGATCACGGCCAATGTCATGTATTTCAACATGGCCGCCAAGGAGATAATCATTGTCATTTCCCCCGAGCCCACTTCGCTCACCGACGCCTATGCGCTCATCAAACTGCTCTACCAGGGGCACGACGAAAAGCGGATAATGCTGCTTGCCAACATGGTAAGCAACGCGGAGGAGGCGATGCAGGTTTACCAGAAAGTCGGCAGGGCGACAGAGCACTTCCTCGGCCTCAAGGTCGAATATCTCGGCTATATCCTGCGGGACGACAAGGTCGGGGATGCCGTCCGCAGGCAGAAGCCGTTCACGGAAATTTACCCCCAGGCACGGGCAAGCCAGTGCATAAACGCGATAGCCAAGAAGATTTACTCGGACACAAACTGCATTTACAACAAAGGGAGTATAAAATTTTTCTCAGATGCAATGTTCCATAAAGACCGCTGATAAAAGACGGGAGGCTTCCCAGGCGCAGCGCGTCCAAGGCGCGGCGGACAAGAAGCGGGAGGCACTCATAATAAAGTACGCGCCGCTCGTGAAAACGATAGTGGAGAGAATCGCCTGCAAGGTCCCGTCCTATATAGCCGAAAAGGAAGAGCTGCTGAACGTCGGCATTATAGGCCTGATCTCCGCGCTCGCCAAATTCGATTCGCAGCGCAATGTCCAGTTCGAGACCTACGCACGGTACCGGATCAAGGGCGCCGTTCTCGACGAGTTGAGGCTCAGGGACTGGATGCCGAGATCGACCCGCCACAAGTACTCCAGGCTCCAGGACGCGTTCGCGATCCTTCAGAAGACTTACGGCAGGCCGGCGGAAGACGAAGAAGTCAGCTCATATCTCGGCATCACGATGGATGAGTACCACGAGCTTATTGAAGAGGCAAAAGGCGTATCGGTCCTCAGCAACCAGGACCTCCCGGCCGATTTTTACGAGAGGTACAGGGCGGAGACGCTGGGGGAAGCCGAGCGCGAAAGTCCCCTGGGGATCCTTGCCAGGAGCGAGCTGCGGGACATACTGAAAAAAGCCATCGACAGGCTCCCGGAAAAGGAGAAACTCGTCCTTTCCCTCTATTATTATGAAGAGCTGACCATGAAGGAGATAGGCGAGGTCATGAACCTGACCGAGTCGAGGGTCTGCCAGCTTCATTCCAAGGCCGTCCTGAGGATGAAGGGCGAGCTTAAGGGGCTTAACGGGGACTATAATGGGCAGGGCTGAACTCGATCTGCTCGACCTGTCGACCCTGGAGCAGTTCCCGGTCCAGGAGAGCGGCGGGGGGGGAACTCCCCAACGCCCCCGTTTCGGCAGGGTCCTCATGCTGGTCCTGGGCGCCTGCCTCACCGTTGTCATAGGCGCGGCGGGTGTTTGCTTCTGGCTTTATCAGCCGCCGGCCGGCAAACAGGATGCCGGCGAAGCAAACATTCCCGGCTCTCCCTATATCGCGGTTGACAGGTTTACGATAAATTTGAAGGACGATTCCGGGAACAACGTGATATTGTTCTGCGACCTGGCCCTGGAGGCCGTTGATCCGGGGAGGCTCTCGGCGGAACAGAAAATGGATTTAAGGCGGGCAATCTACCGCAAATTCAAACAGAGGCGGGCGGAGCAGGTCAGGGTGCCCAAGTTCAAACAGGAATTTGCCGGTGAACTGAAAGCGGAATTGAACGGAATTTACGGGGAGAACTTCATAACAAACGTCTATTTCACGAGGTTCATAATCCTGTGATCCTGTCCGGAGCGCCGGTTCGAGAAAAGGGGGTAACGACAATGGGCATGAAGTCCGCGGTACTCGGTGCGATGCTTGCAGTTGCGTTTTTTGCCGGGATCAGCTATGCACTTACGCCTGAGCAGGTCCTGCAACTTAAAAAAGCCGGCGTTGAAGACCAGACGATCAGGATGATGATCCAGCAGGAGAGGGAAGCGGCGGAAAACCCGGCGGACCGGATCGGCTCGAGGGAAATCAAGGACAGGGACGGCAACAGCGTAATTATCTATTCCACCGGAAAAACGAAACAGCAGGCCGTTGATCCCGAGCAGGAAAAGGTGGACAAGGCCTGGAAGATGCTCCAGAACATGACGATCGAACCAAGGCGGCTGGGCGGAAAATGACCAGGAAAAAATCCGGATTGCAGAACGGTTTTGAACTGATGCTGGCAGACGTCATCGTCCCGGGCATCATCCACAATTTTGCCAACCCCCTCAATGGCATCGTCGGCAGGGCGAGGCTGCTGAAGAGAAAGATAGACGAGCAGCTGAAAAAAGTTGAGGATTTCCAGGACCGGGATTTCTGCAGGATGACGAGCAACGACGTGGGCCTGATCTGTCAGGAGGCCGACAGGCTCTCGGGGCTGCTGCTCGTTATTTCCGAAAAGTTTTACGCCCTCAATAATATGTTCCCGCAGAAGATAAATCTTTCCCGGCTGCTGGAAACGGAAATCAAGTTCCTGGACTTCAACCTCGATTTCAAGCACAACGTGCAGAAAAACATCCGGCTTGATTCCGATGTGCCGGATATAAAGGGGGTTGCGGCCGAGATTTCCTTCTGCCTGGGCTCCATATTTCAGAATATCGTCGGCCGCACGCTGGCCTGTGAGCGCAAGGAACTCCACCTTGCATCGACTTTTCGCGACGGGCGCGTTGTCGTGGAATTCAAATGGCCCGGCCCGGCCCGGAAGTCCGCATTCAAGGATTTCACCGGGTATGCGGCAATGCTTCCCGTGTTTGACAAATACGGGATTGATTTTGCGCAATCGCGGGAAGGGGAATTCCAGGTGCTCAGCCTGACGGCGCCGGTGGCGAAAGAATAAGGCTCTTGGTTTTCCCGGGGCAAAGGGAAAAAGACCGGAGGAGATTATGCTGAGGGGAATTGATGTAAAACAGGTTTTTCTTCAGACAAACTCCGTGGAGAAGGTGCAGCAGACCCAGCAGCAGCACCCGGATATGCAGCAGCGCTACCTGGAAATCCAGATCGGCGAGGAAAAGAAGATCCAGAAAGAAAACGTGAATTACTCCGAGGAAACGGAAAAGGCCCGGATAGGGCAAAAAAAAGAAGAGGAAAAGCGCAAGGGTGCCCAAAAAGGGGAACAGAAGCAAAACCCGGATGAAGGCGAAACGCCCGGCGGGCAGTCCCGGGAAGAAGATATCAGGGACAAGCGCGAGGGCCGTTCCGGGGTCATCCACATAGACATCAAGGTGTAACGTGAGCATACAATTCCTATTAGCCCTTCAGCTGATCAGCGACATTGTCCTCTTTGTCGCGGTGATTTTCCTGCTGGCGATAGTCGGCAGGAATTCATGGAAAAAGAACTCGTCCCCGCCAACCCCGCCAACCCCGGTAGACAAGGAAACCGTAGCCGAACTTGAAAGGCTTATCTCGGAATCCCAGGCTGCGACGGCCCACCTCATCAAGGCCATGGACGAGAGCCGCAGGGCGTTGCGGGAGGCGGTCTGCGAGGTCGAGGAGAAAGAGTCCCGGCGGGTCGAAAGAGATGCAGGCGTGAAAAAGGCCGAAGCTTCCGCCCTCCTTCCGGCCGTTGCACAGCGCCGGCCCGCGGCAGATGCGGTCCGCGCACAGACCGGTGTTTCCGGCAAAGGGCGGCAGGATATCCCGGCAAAAGCCCCGGAAAAGGGCCAGGGCAACGGCCAGGCAAAAGAACCGGGCGCCGCAAAATCAGGCAGCGCGGACAGCGGCGCGTCCGGCGACTACCAGGCTGTTATCGAGATGGCCCGCAAGGGCATGTCCGAAAAAGAAATCATCGAGCAATCGGAGCTGACCGAAGCGGAAATAAGCCTGGTCCTCGAACTCGGCCGCAAAAGGAACGAGTTTAACTGATGCCCTCCGGGATCGACATTGCGCCGATCAGGGTCCGGATGCTCGAACAGCAGCTTCAGCTTGGCAAAGAGCTGGAAAGCAGGCAGGGCAGGGGCGGGGCCCTTCCCGTACTGGAGCAGGGTGAAGTTATTCCGGCCCGCGTCCTGGAGAATGTCGGGCCCGGCAGGTACATTGTCCTCATCAAAGACACCCCTTTCATAGCGGAATCGCACATCTCATTCGCTGGCGGGGCGGACATAACCGTCCGGGTAGAGCGGCCGGCGCCGGACATCAGGCTCGCCCTGGTCACCCCCCTTTCAGAAGGCCAGGCAGATGTGTCAAGCCAGGCAGGCACGATAAACGAATACCTGAAATGGCAGCGGGCCAACCCTGAAGGCATCAGGAACCTGCTCACCACGCTTTCCGAAAAACTGGAACCATTAAAGGCCCGGAACCTGCAAAATTCCCCGGAAACTCCAAATGCTCAAACTGCCAAAAACACCCAAACAGCTCAAAACGCTCCCGGGACCGAAACTGCCCGGAACAGCGGGATTGGCCGGAATCCCCAGACTGCGCAAAACACCGAAACTGCACGCAATCACCAAACTGCACAAAATCCGCAAAGCGCTGTAAATGCCCAAAATCCCGTAAACGCCCGAATTGCCCAAAACACCCAGGGTGCCGCAGGCGTCCAAAGCACCCCGGGGGTTCAAGACACCCAGAATGCTCAACTTGTCCAAAACACCCCGGCGGTTCAAAACTCCCCATATGCCGCAAAAGTCCAAAATCCGGCAAATGCCCAGGCTGTCCCCGGCACCGTCCAGAATGTCCAGGATGCTTTGCTGGCAAGACTCACGCCGGAGAGCGCAACCCGCCTCCTGGCCCTGGTCAAGCGGCTGCATTACGGCGGCGGGACTCAGAACGATAATTGGGTAAGGAATTACGCGCGGGACCTTGGCCTCACGGTCGAGAGCGATATCCTGAAAATGCTGGAAACCGGGACAGACGTGATTAAGGAGTTGAAGGACCGCCCGGATTTGAAACGCGCCCTGGCGGAGGTTGCGCAGCTGGCGCAGTCGGACATTGAGGCCGCTCCGGGCATCGCGGAACGCGGCAGCCTGAAGGCCCTGGCCGCCCTGGTTGATTCCGGCATAAAAAACATCGAGGCGCTCCAGGTTGCCAATGTTGCGCTGCAGGACACACAGGGGCCGTGCGCTTTCCAGGCGCCGATTGTTTTCGAGGAAAACAGGGGGACTGCCCATCTGTTCATCGAGGGCGACGGCCCGGACGGCGCGGGGAAAAAGGGGACGGCCCGCAAACTTCTCCTTATCCTTGATCTCGACCGTTTAGGGGCCATGCGGGTCGAGGCCTCTCTTGCCGGGGGCAGGATAGACTGCCTCTTCCGGTGCGAAAGCAGCGCCGCCAGGGACCTGGTCGCAGGCGGCCTCGGCGGTCTCAAGGAATCGCTGGAAGCGGCCGGATGCAGCGTCTCAACCCTGGGGTGCATAGCCGACCCCGATGTCGGCAGGGAAAACCAGGTCTGCCTTAACGAGCGGATCGCAATGGGCGAATCGCTGAGCCTGTTTGCGTGAAATTTGGCGATCACTGAGCTTGTCGCCCTCTCCCGCCAGGAGGGAGGTGAAGTGGAACAGGATTTGTTGGAGACTCTCCAGCCGCGGGAAAGGAGGAAGTTGCCGGTTGTATGGACAAGAAACCCAAACTTGCAGCCGCAATACAATATGATCCGCAAAAGCATGCCGCCCCCATCGTGGCGGCCAGGGGCTCGGGTGCAATCGCCGAAAAAATCATCAGCGTTGCCAAAAAACACAATATCCCGGTCCGCGAGGACGCCGCTCTTGTCCAGGTCCTCTCGCGCCTTGACCTCGACACGCAGATCCCGGTCGAGCTTTACCGGGCCGTTGCCGAAGTCCTGGCATTTGTCTATTCCCTCAACGAGCGTCAAAGGCAGGCTTGACCTGTATACCGGCGTTTTTCCCGTTTCACTTCCCGCCGCTTTTGATTTATAAATTCCGAACATATCTGATTGCATGCTTCAGATGCTTCAGGAAAGGAAACTGCAATGCGAATCTCGGTTATCCTGGCACATCCCGATCCGCGCAGCTTCAATCATGCGATTGCGGAAACGGTTGTATCCGAATTGAAAGCTGGCGGGCATGAAGTTAATTTACACGATTTGTATGCAGAGGGATTTGACCCGGTGATCACTGCGGGCGAAATCCCCGAGGGCGCCGCCCTTCCCGGCGAAGTGGAGATGCACTGCCGGGAGATTGCCGCCGCGGACGGGATCGTGATTGTGCATCCCAACTGGTGGGGCCAGCCCCCGGCAATCCTCAAGGGGTGGGTGGACCGGGTGGTCCGCGCCGGGACCGCGTACATGTTCGAGGAGGGGGACCAGGGCGAGGGCGTGCCCGTCGGTCTGTTGAAGGCCAAAGCAGCCTGCGTATTCAACACTTCCAATACTCTCCCGGAACGCGAGGCGCGGGTCTTCGGGGACCCCCTGGAGACGCTCTGGAGAAATTGCATTTTCGGTTTGTGCGGCGTGGAGAATTTTTACCGCGAGACCTTCAGCGCCGTCGTGACGAGTTCGGCCGGGCAGCGCCGGGAATGGCTCGCAAGGGTCCGCCAGGCAGTGCGGCGCCTCTTCCCGGCATGAGGGAGAGGCAATAACCGATTCGGACCGGTCTGCCGGGGACCTTCATTCCCGCCATGCCTTTTGGGCCCGGAATGATTCAAGCTGTGTGTAGAATCGGCTTTCGACCTCTTTGCCCCCGGATTTGAGCAGGGCGATGGCCACTTGCAGCAGCGCTACAGCTTCATCGAAGCTGCCTGCTTCGGCATAGGCGGCCGCGAGGGTGTCAAGATAGACCGCAGCATAAGCGCTGTCCAGAGCCAGCGCCTTCTGCGCGCTCGCTATTGCCCGCTTCCCGTCCCTGTATTGCGCCTGGGGGCAGGTGGCAAGCAGCCACGCAAGGCCGTTATAATAAAAACCCTGCCCGGGATCGAGTTCGACGGCCTTGGAGAAATATTCAACAGCGCGGCCGCAGTCCTTGCAGGCACCGCGGCCTTCCATGTGCATGAAGCCCAGGGTGAAATTCGCCAGGGCATCCCCCCGGTCGGCGGCTTCCTTGAATTCCCTGTATGCTGTTTCATAATCCTTTTTTTCAAAGGCGGCCTTGCCTTCGTTGAATCCCGCAAAGGCGGGAACGGCCGTCAACAGGACAAAAAACAGGACCGGTATTATTTTCCTCATTGCTGTCTCCCTTTGAGCCGGTGACCCGGCATCAACATTACATGCGAATAATTGTTCAGCGCTGCCGCGCGGTTTGTTACTTGCGCGCAAGCACGCGGTCTATTCTCTTTATCAACTCATCAATGGATATCGGCTTGGACATGAATTCACGCCGGGTATTTATTTGCGACCGCTCCTCCCTGCTGTTGAGAAGGGCCGTCAGAAATATTACAGGAGTGTTTTTACTTTCTTCCTTGTTCCTGAGCCGCCATGCGAGTTCGCCGCCGTCCATCTCGGGCATCATGATATCCAGAACGGCCAGATCAGGTTTAAATGTTTCCACCGCCCTCATCGCGACGAACGGATCGGTTATTGCCCGGACCTCATATTTGCCGGTTTTCTCGAGATTGAGTTTTACAAAAAACAGGAAATCCTCTTCATCGTCGACGATCAGAATTTTGGCCTTTTCCATGATGAAACCTCCTACATGAATTTTGTATTTCTCTTTCAATCCGTAAGACATCTGCTTACTATAATTTTATCATACATTTAGCAACATAAATTTGCATAAGGAATCTTTCAACTTGAAATTTGTTTCGGCGGGAGGGGTATTTTCTATTATAACATCTTGATATTGCGTGATATTTATAAAATATCTGATATCTGCTGATAAAAATGTCGCCGACTGCGGAGATATAAAAAGAGATATTGTTACATAATAAATGTAATGCAATCCTATGAAATAAGGTCCGATTGCGCCCTGCTGCCCGGGGGGTGGAATGCGCCAGGGGGGTCACGCGCGGCAATCAAATGGATGATGGCGGCCTCCCGCCGGCAGCTCCGGCTTGGACATTTTCTTTGATGAATTCCCGGATGATAAAACTTTCCACCAGGAGGGAAAATTTTTCCGTTCCCTCTGTCCGGCCTGCATCCGCCGCCCCTCCCGGGCTGGACCCGATCTGCGCAACCCCGCGTCAATCAAGCGTTTTGGCTCAGGGGGCGTCCCTCTTCCCGGCATGGTACGCATATTGCTCCTAAAGAAAAAAACTGTTCGGGAGGAAAGAATGGCTGAGGGACTCGGGTTATATACGATGGTGGACGCCTCGATCAGGATCACGCCCAGGCTCGATGCGGTAAGCCACAACATAGCAAACATCCAGACCCCCGGGTTCAAATCGGAGCGGGTTTTCCATTCCCTTCTCAAGACCCTGGAGAGGCCTGGAAAATTCGAATACTCGACCAAGAATCATATCAATCACGCGCAAGGCCCGGTGGAGAACACCGGCAACGCCCTGGACCTTTCAATCGAAGGCGAGGGCTTCTTTGCGGTGCAGGGCGCCGCGGGCGAAGTGTACACGAGAAAGGGCAGCTTCACCCTGAACGCGAAGAACCAGATCGTCACCCGGGCCGGCGAACTGCTGCTCAGCCAGTCGGGTGCCCCGATTGCCGTCAACGGGCGCGATGTGGAAGTTTCCAATAACGGCGAAATCAGGGTTGACGGGGCGATTGCGGGAAAGGTGAAAATAGTCGGGTTCGACTCGCCCCAGAACCTGGTCCGCAACGGGACCTGCATTTACTCCGACACCGGGACGGCCGGCCAGCGCCAGATCAAGAACGCGGAAATCAGGTCGGGGCACCTGGAGCTCTCCAACGTGCAGGCCCTCAGGGAGATGATCGACATGGTTGACCTCCAGAGGTCAATCGAGACATATCAAAAAGTAATACTGACAATCGGCGACCAGGACAGGATGGCGGCAAGCAGGGTCGGAAAACTGTCTTAATTTCAGTTTAATTCCAG
>JBDKTK010000334.1:0-9016 GCA_039680225.1 Syntrophaceae bacterium | reverse complement strand
TGATGCTGCTCAACTTCCTCTCGCTCTCCACCAGCTTCCTTTCCATGCTCTTGCGCTCGGAAATGTCTTCGAGGGTTTCAATGGCGCCCACGAGGCCGCCCCGCGAATTGCGGATCGCCGCGGCCGTGAACCTCAACCACCGCCCGCCCACGCCGAGATCGGGGAAGAAACCTTCGGCTTCGTAAGTCTCGTCGAGCAGATTCGATTTCGAAATGCCGGGGTACCATTCCGGAATGGTCTCCAGGCTTTCATTCACAAGGATATCCGCCATGCCGGGCCTCTCGGACGCGTAAAAGGCCCGCCAGTGCTGGCTTGTGCCGATTATCTCCTCCGCGGGGATCTTGCTGAGCTTTTCCAGCGCCCTGTTCCAGTAAATCACCTTGTGGTCGAGGCCGATCACGAATGCCGGTATGGGCGAACCCTCGATTACCCTGAACAGCTTCTGATCGCTTTCCCGCTTGGCAATGTCCGCCATGACTTTCTCGGTTATGTCTTCAAGAGTTTCAACCGCGCCCACAACATTCTGCTGAGAGTCGCGGATCAACGCGGCGGTGAAGCGGAGCCATTTTCCCTTTTCGCCAAGGTCGGAAAAGAAGTCCGTGGCCTCGTAAGCTTCGTCCAGAAGCTCGGATTTGCGGTACTTGCCCGCATACCATTTGGGTATCCGGTCAAAGCTGCCGTCCATGAGGAGGTCGGCCATGCAGGGCCTTTCATTCGCGTAGAAGGCGCGCCATTGCTGGTTTGTCCCGACGACCTCGTTGGCTGAAATCCCGCTCAGGCTTTCGAGGGCCTTGTTCCAGTAAATTATCTTGTGGTCTTTGCCGATTACAAAAGAGGGGATCGAAAAGCCTTGAACTATGCTGTGCAGCAGATAATCCATTTCGCGAGGGCTTTCATAATCGATCGACCCGCCGCCTGCTTTGTTTAAATCCACCGCGGCTGCCTTCACCTCTGATTTCTTTTTTCTCATAATGCTGCACTCCTCTCTTTATAGGTGTCTCCTGACTGCCGTTACTTTCTTGCTTCCGCCCTGATCCGGTCCACCAGGTTCTCCATGGACCAGAGCCTCTCCTGGAAAGTCGCAATACTGAGGGCTGATTCCCGGGGATGGAGCGACTCTATTTCGTTGAGCTTCGCCCTGAGCTGAAGGATCATTTCTTCAGCTATCCCCAGCAGAAGGTCTCTTTCCAGCTTGTTCATGTTCATGCCATCCATCTATTTTCTTACCGGAACAAAGCTTTCGCTGATTTTCGGTATCAGCGGCCTGTTCATTGCCCAATGTTCCAGGAAGGATTTCTTTATGGTTTCCACCGAGCCCTCGATGCCGAGCTTGTCCGTGTTCACGACCATATCGTAATTGGACGGGTCGGAAGCGTCTTTCCGGAAATACTTCTGGATGAAGCCGGCGCGGTCGGCGTCCCTCCTGGCAATGTACTTCTCCGCATCCGCCTTGGAGTATTTGCGGTCGGCCATCAGCTTCCGGACTCTCGACTCTAGCGGGGCGATGATCCTCACCCGGAAAGTATTATCAGGCGAGAGGATGAAATTGGCCCCGCGGCCCATGATTATCGAATTGCCGTGCTCGCCGATGGTGAGGATGACTTTCGTGAGGTGCTTGATGTAAACGTCCGGCCAGAGATAGCGCGCATTGACCATTGAATTGATTATGTTGTCCATCCTGGTCAGCGCCTTTTCATCGAGGGAGCTGACGACCTTGGTGCTCATCTTGGTGCTGGCCGCGACCTTGTTGATTATCTGTCCCCCTATGAGGTCCATTTTCAATTCATTGGCGAGGAGCCTTGCTATCTCGCTGCCGCCGCTCGCGGTAAGCCTCGATATGGTGATCACCGGGCGCTTCTTCTTCTGCGCTTCCCTCCATTTCTCCAGCTGGAAATTGACCATGAGTGTGTCATAGTCCTTGATGGTCACATCCCGGGTGTAATTAACGCAATGCAGGTCGAATTTGTCCCGCTGCTCGATAAACCTCCTTTGACAGTGCTCACGCCACGCGCAGATTGAGCAAAATCTTCGATCAAGTTGCATGGTACATTCCCCCCTTTCAGGCGAGTACGTTAATGTGCCGGCCGCCGCTTCTCGGCGGACATCGCCTCGAAACCGGCCAAAACGTCCAACAGTTCTTCCGTAATTGTCATCTGCCGCTGGCGGTAAAAAAGCCTCTTGAGCTCTTCCAGGCGCTCTTCAATATTTTTTTCCGCGTTCTGCATCGCGGCGAGACGGCTGGCGTTTTCACTGGCCAGCGATTCGGCGAAAGCGCGGTAAAGGGAAACGAAGAGGTATTCGCGGATCAGGGCGGAGAACAGCGAGTTCCAGTCCATCGAGAACACGGGCAGCGACCGCGATTCCCATTTTTCCTTTTCCAGCTTCTTGAGCCACTCCCGGTCGACGGGCAGCAACTGGAGGCTGTGCGGGCGGTAGTTCGCGCCGCTGATATACTGGTTATAATAAAGGTAGAAGAAATCGATGTGCCGCTTGGAATGCCACTCGTCCAGGATGATCATGATCTCCTGGACCATCGGCGTGATTCCTGCGGTCGACCCGGGCGTGGTCAGGCATTCCTGGATAGGCTGCCCGGCGTCCAGGATGTAATCCGCCACGCGCAGGCCCACTGTCATGACCGTCCGGTTTTCCTTCTTTACGCCCATCTTCGCCATCGCCTCGATGGCATGGGAAGCGATCAGCGCATTGAGCTGGCCGCACAGCCCCTGGTCGGAACCGAAAATAACCGCCCCGATGCGCTTGACCGGCGACTTCTTGATCAGGACGGCATTGGCCGACCGCTGCTTGAGAAGCACCTGCAGCCCCATGCTGACAGTGGTGTTATATACGCTCAGGGATTCCACGGCCCGCTGGTACTGCCGGATATTCACTGCGGCGAGCGCCTTCATGGTCTTGACGACGCCCTGCAGGTCCTCGGCGCTTTTTATCGTCCTCTTCAGGGATTCAGTGGTGTCTGCCATTATGCAGTCCCTTCCTGTTTGCCGACACACGTCTTGGAGCTGTTTAATATGGATTCGCGGTCTTCCGGCCTGAGTTTCTCTCCCGACTCGATCCGGCCGCAGACGTCTGCCAGCTCGGCCCGCACGTACCTGCGGATCACGTCTTCCGTTCCGCTGATTTTATCTATCGGGACCGGGTCCAGCGTACCGCCTGAAACCGCGATCAGGGCGGTAATCTGCTCGGACACGGGCAGCGGTACATACTGGGGCTGTTTCAGGATCTCGCGGATCCGCCATCCCCGCTCGAGCACGGCGCGAGTCGCTTCGTCAAGCCTGGTGCCGAAACGCGAGAATGTTTCCAGCTCCTCGAACTGGGAGTAGGAAAGCCTCAGGTCGCCGGCCACGGCCCGGTAGGCCGCCAGCTGGGCCTTGCCGCCGACGCGCGAGACGGATTTGCCGACGTCGACCGCGGGCAGGATCCCTTTCTGGAAAAGCCGCGGCGAGAGGTAAATCTGGCCGTCGGTGATGGAGATCAGGTTGGTCGGGATGTACGAGGAGATATCGCCCGCTTCCGTCTCGACAATGGGCAGGGCGGTAAGGGAGCCGCCGCCGAATTCCTGGCGCAGGTGGGTGGAGCGTTCCAGCAGCCGGGAATGGATGTAGAAGATATCGCCGGGGAAGGCCTCGCGCCCCGGCGGGCGGCGCAGCAGCAGCGAGAGTTCCCGATAGGCGCGGGCGTGCCGCGTCAGGTCGTCGTAGATTACCAGGACGTCGCGGCCGCGCTCCATGAAATATTCCCCCATTGTCGTTGCCGCATATGCCGCAATGAACTGCAGCCCGGGCGGGTCTTCGCCGGCGGCCACCACTACGACGCAGTATTCCATAGAGTTGTGGGCCTTCAGTTCGGCTATGACCTTGGCGACGTCCGAGCTCTGTTTCCCGATTGCGCAATAGATGCAGATCACGTTCTTGTCCTTCTGGTTTAGAACGGTGTCGATGGCGATGGCGGTCTTTCCGGTCTGGCGATCTCCGACAATGAGCTCGCGCTGGCCTCGGCCGATCGGGATGAGCGCGTCGATGACTTTGATCCCGGTCTGCAGCGGGACTGTGACCGGATCGCGGTGCATGATCGGCGGGGCCTCGCGCTCAACGGGCAGGCGCCTGACGTACTTAACCTCTCCCTGGTTGTCCAGCGGCCGTCCCATGGGCGTGATGACCCGCCCGAGGACGCCTTCTCCGACCGGGACGTCGAGGACCCTTCCCGTGCGCTGGACCTCGGCGCCGGCTGTCAGCCGTTCGCTGGGATCGAGGAAGATCACCCCGATTTCGTCGGGGTCGACATTAAAGACCAGTCCCTGCAGATTGTGCGGGAAACGGACAATCTCTTCCGCCCGGACATTCGGAAGTCCGCCGACCCGCACGATTCCCTGTCCGACGAATTTCACTATGCCCACTTCCTGCTGCTTCATCTCCTGCTTGCGGACATGCAGGACGCTGTCCATTTTTGTGAAGAGGTCTTCGAGGCACGTCTGAAGAGCTCCCGATTCACTTGTATGCGCATACATAAGGCATCCTCCCCATACCAGTTAATTCCCGGACCTGCGTATCATGATGCATTGGGCCGTTCATCAGGCCCTTCCCGCCGACGCCTCCTGGAGGGCGTGGGAAAAATTCTCTTCGAGGGCGACAAGGTAATCGTTAAGGCTCCAGGAGATCTTGTGCCCGGACGTCCTCATCTCGATCCCCGATACGATGTCTTCCGACTTGTCGTATTGGATCGGGGCCTTGCTGCTCAAATGGTGCGAGAGCGTCTGGCTTATTTTTTCCCGGGCCTCGGGCGGCACGTCGAAAGCGCTCTGGATGATGATTCCCGTCGAATCGCTGCCGATGGTTTTCCTGAATGTCTGCAATTCATCTCCGTCGATCTTTTCCAGCCTGCTTAAAAAGGCGGCGAGCATCCTGCGCTCGAGCTGCTCATCCGCCAGGTCGACCAGCGCCTTGCGGGCGATCGCGAATATCTGCTGGCCGGCGCGGCGCCTGAGTTCCTCGAGGAAAGACGCCTGTTCGCGGGCGAGGGTCTCGATCCACCTTCTCTGGACCACGTCGACCTCCTCGCGCGCCTTTTTCATCAGTTCGGACTTGTGGGCGTCGGCTTCGGCCCTTGCCTTGTTTATCAGCTCCTCGGCCAGGGCGTTGAGCTCCCGGTTTTTGCTCTCGTAAAGCTCAGCCTCCTCCTTTGCCTTCAGCTTGATCTGCTCGGCTTCATCGTAGCGCTGCACTATCTTCGCCTCCCTTTCATCCATGGCCTTTACTATCCGGCCGTACAGGAAGCGCTTGAGCAGCCAGACGAGGAGGAGGAAATTCAAAATCTGTGCGGTAAAGACGAACCAGTCGATGTGCATGGTCTCATCCTCCTATTTTTTTCGTGATGTAAAGCCAGAACGGATTGGCAAAGATAAGGATCATCGAGATAACGAAGCAGTAGATAGCCAGGGATTCTATCATGGCCAATCCCACGAACAGGGTCCTCGTCAGGGAGTTGCGTTCATCAGGCTGCTGGGCCATGGCGCTCAAGGCGCCCTGGACGGCCCGTCCTTGTCCCATCCCGGGCCCGATTGCCCCGAAGCCCATGCACAACCCTGCGGAAATAACCGAAGCTAATGCGATGATAGTGATAGTGTCCATTTGTACCTTCCTTTCTGCTTTTATTTATTTTTAAATTTGCTCAAGCATGCTGCTCTGCAACTTTTTTATGAATCTCCTCATGCGCCTGCGTTGCCGATGCGATATAAACCATCGTGAGCACCGAGAATATGTAAGCCTGGATTACTCCCAGCAGGAGCCCCATTGCCGCCATCACCGCCGGGAAGAACAGGGGTGTCACGGCCAGGAGGATCGCGATGATCTTCTCATGGCTCATGATGTTGCCGAAGAGCCTGACGGCAAGCGCCAGGGTCCGGGAGAACTCTCCCATTATGTGAAAGGGGAAGAAGATGAACGTCGGCCGGAAATATTCCTTCACGTAATTGCCGACCCCCTGCTTGGCGATCCCATAGATCGGGACTGCCATGAAAACCGATATGGCCAGCGCCGCAGTCGTAGTTATTGAAGAAGTCGGCGCTATGTAAATGAAGCCCGGCAGGATGGCCAGGATGTTTGACAATCCGATAAAGAGGAACAGCGTCGCGATCAGGGGCAGATAGCTTTTTTCCCCTTCCTGGCTGATTTCCCTGATCTCGTTGCTTACTCCCGACACGATGACTTCCAGCAGGTTCTGCCAGCGGGAGAACCGGATCTCGCGGGAGAGGTTCTTCGTGACCAGCCAGGACCCGACGACAAGAATCGCCATGATGATCCACGTGTAAAGCATCGTAGCGTTGATTGTTATGAACCCCCACTGCCAGAGGATGACCTGGTCGGGACTGATCTGCGACATATGCATTATTTCCATAACGGGCTCCTTGTTTTCAGAAATGGGCCGGCCTGCGTTCGCCCCAGCGGCGCACGAGGACTGCCCTCATGACCATGAAACCTGTCAGCGCGGCGACCAGCCTCAGCCAGTCCCCCCACATCACAAGGTAAAATCCGATAAGAGTGACGCCGAGGCGCAGGAAGTAGCTCCACATGACCGTGACGTGCGGACGCGGCGCCTCGGGCAGCCGGTTGACCGTCTTCCAGAGGCCCCAGAAATAGAACCCGCCAAAAACGAGGCCCGCGAGAAGTGCGCCGATTATTTGCAGGATTGTCAACCACAGTTCCACCTTCCTTGTCCTCCGGACTTCAATCTCTGAACATGGGCCGATAACCCGTCAGACCTTGCTCGTCCGTTTGATCGCCCCTTTTATTTTCGGGGAATTCATCCTCTTCCTGATCCAGTAGAAGGCGCAAATGCCCACTGCTGCAATGCTGATCAGGAGCATTGCCAAGCCCCAGGGAAAACCGCCCGGGTCCTGGCCGTCCAGCCAGATCCCGATACCCGCGGCCAGGGCGATAAAATAAATCCCGATGAACAGGGCGATCCACAAAGTTACCGGAAGCGTTTGAGTCTGGGCGGGCATGCTCACTTTTCTCCACAGGGCCCGGAATAGATACCCGGTCAGCGCTATTCCCGCGATGAAAGCGGCGATATGGCTTATCGTGAACGACCAAGATTCCACCTGCCATTTCCTCCGGTATTTTCCGGAACGCCGGATTTCCCCGGGCTTTCCCGGCCCGATCATCCTTCAAAAAGCTAATCCTCCAACGGCTTTATTCCCGTTTTCTTCACCCAGAACCAGGCATTGAGGCAACCAAGGGCCACGCCGATAATGAGCAGCATCAGGGTCCACGAAAAACGGCTGGGCAATTCCTTGTCGATCCACAGGCCGATGGAAACTCCGATCAGAGATGGTATTGCCACCGACCAGCCGATCAATCCGAACATGCCCAACCCGAACCAGAGGGTCTGCTTTCTCTGGCTGCCGGCCCTGATCCTCAGGGATTCCCGCAGTCCCACCTTCTTTGTGAAGGACTCGGCTATCTTGCGGCGCCTTTCTTTTGAACGTTCGTAATCGTCGCTCATTCTTCATTCATCTCCATGAAGCGTCGCACGAGGTCCGCTTCCAGCCTGGCGGCGGCGGCGCGCGCTTTTTTTTCTCTATCGTCAAGCTCCTGGTACTGCTCTTCGACGACCTGCTTCAGCTGGCCGAGGTCCGGTCCGCGCACGGCATTCCTGGTCGAGACAATCACGTCCGGGCCTTTCTTGATCAGCACACCCACATCCATGGCCAGCAGGCTTTCTTGTCCGTCCATTGTCTCGTACGAGAAAAGCCCCGGCGCCAGGGACGCGGTGAAATCCACGTGGTGCTCGAGCAGGCAGAACAGGCCGTTCTGGGCCTCGGCAACCACCTTGGCCACCTTCTCCTGGATAAAAACCTCGGACGGGATCATGATCCTTAAGTTCACTTTTTCACCTCGTCTGCTGTGCCGATCATATACAGGGCGCTTTCCGGGCAATCGGCGAATTCGTCATTAAGAATGCGTTCGCAATCATCGAGAGCGGTTTTAAGGGGAACAAGCTTTCCTTCTATTCCCGTGAACTGAACCGTCGTGAAAAACGGCTGGGTGAAATAACGCTCCAGGCGCCGCGCCCGGTACACAAGGCGCTGGTCTTCCCGCGAGAGCTCGGAAATCCCCAGCATCGCGATGATGTCTTTGAGGTCCTCGTAGATCGTCAGCGTGCGGCGGATCTCCTGGGCCAGCTTGTAATGGCGCGCGCCGGCGATATTGGGCATGAGCATCTTCGAGCCGGACTGGAGGAGGTCGACCGCGGGATAAAGACCTTCGCTTGCCCGCTTTCGGGAGAGGACGATGGAGGCCGACAGGTGTCCGAATGTATGCACCGCTGAGGGGTCGGTGAAATCGTCTGCCGGCACATACACCGCCTGAATGGAAGTGATCGCCCCCATTGTCGTGTTGCAGATCCTCTCCTCGAGAGCGGCAAGCTCCGTGGCCAGGGTGGGCTGGTATCCGAGACGGGACGGGAGCTGCCCCATTAGCCCGGAGACCTCCTGGCCGGACTGGATGAAACGGAAGATGTTGTCGATCAGGAGCAGGACGTCCTGGCGCTCGTCATCCCGGAAATACTCGGCCATCGTGAGCGCCGCGTGCCCGACCCGGAAGCGCGAGCCGGGCGGCTCGTTCATCTGCCCGAAAACCATGACTGTTGAGCCGAGGACGCCGGAGTCCCTCATTTCCCTGTAAAGCTCTTCACCTTCGCGGCAGCGCTCCCCGATTCCGCAGAAGATGCTGATCCCCTGGTACCCGGAGACCGTGTTGTGGATCAGTTCCGTGATCAGGACTGTTTTCCCGACGCCGGCCCCCCCGAAGAGGCCCGCCTTGCCGCCCCTTTCGAGCGGGGCCAGGACATCTATGGATTTAATGCCGGTCTCGAATATTTCCGAAACGGTGGACTGCTGGGTTATGGGGACGGGCGCGCAGTGGATGGAGCGCCATTCTCCTCCCAGCACCGGTTCCTTCGCATCAATCACCTGGCCGAAAACGTTGAAGACCCGGCCGAG
>JBDKTK010000333.1:0-28861 GCA_039680225.1 Syntrophaceae bacterium | reverse complement strand
GCTGTAGATTTCGGGGATAGAGCGTGTCAATGCCTTCTCGGAGCGGATCGACGCCGCGGAGCAGCGGTCCCGCTTCGAAAAAGAAATGTCGGTCCGCGCCGCTTCGGGCAAGACTGTTTATCCTTTTCCCGGGAAATTTATCGATTGCCTGGAGAACATGCCGCAAAGCGCCGGAGCAGCCCTGGGCTTGGACCGGCTCGTCATGCTGTTTGCGGACAAGGCTGAAATAGACGATGTTGTGGCGTTCACGTCGGAAGAACTGTAAACCTTTTAAATATTCCGGAAGCGACAATAAATTACTTGCGATATGCACCCAATAAAGGTGCAACTGCACCCATTATGAGTACATGCAGCCCTGACAGCTTGAGCACTACCCTTTAAATATCAGGATTATTGTCCAGTGCACGGGCCCAGGCGCCGCCCGTTCATCTTATAGTTGATCACCATTTTCCCGGATTCCCTGCCGGTCATCGTTGCTTTCATCGCACCGTCGAATTTGTCGCCCTTGTAAGTAATCTTGCCGGTGCTTTCCATGACGCTGCCGTCCTTGTCCTTGCAGACCATATCCCAGGTCACGGTGTTGCCGACGACCTTCTGGCTTTTCATGGTGCAATCCTTGTTCTTTTCCCGTTTCTGGGGAACTGCGTCATTCCTGGTCATGCAGTGAGTGTACGTGATCGGGCGCGACATGTGGGCGGGCATGCCCTTCATTTCCATCTTCGTTGTGATTTCCCATTGGCCGTCCTGCATGTTCGGGGCGGCGGAAGCGTTGAGGGGCATAAAACAAAAGACGAAAAAAAAGGAAGCTGCAACGGCGATCGACCTTTTCATAACAGTCCTCCAAAGGTGGGATGCCCGAATATAAAGAATTGCTCTTGTTTGGTAAAGCACAATTTGGGGCGCCCTCATCTGAAAGCGCGTCTTCCCTGACGGTCCGGACAAGGCCGGTTGTACCAACGCTGAATGTAAGGCCGATCCTGACGAAATCAAAATAAACTTTTGGCGTGACAACCATTGCCACTATTGGTATGTTGGTCTTACCAAATTGATCGAGAGGATGCAATGCTGCATCGCTGAAGCATTGATTTATTTCCCCCAATGATTTAAATGGGGAACTCTGGATGCGATTTATGCCGGCGTACCGGAAAAAGAAAAACCCGGACAGGAGTTTATATTTGCCCGGACCCGGGCATCCCGGAAGTGAATTCCGGAAATTCCAGGTTTCTTTACGCCCGCTTTGAAAAGCCGGGCATGAAGGAGTCGGGCGGCTATTCGGAAGAGGGGCGGCAATGAGATGAATTCCGCGATGAATTGAATCGGCGGAATTTCAGCAGGCGCAGACATTAAATGGGATCGGACTTGAAAGGCTGGGAGCTATGATCAGATTGACGCCGGCGGAAGTAAGGGAAAGGTTCGGGCAATTTTTTTATGAAAAATTCCTCACCATCGTTGACCCGGCAAAAGGCAAAATCGAAATAGTCGAAATATTCGGCAATGCTTCGGGAAGCGCGGAATGGACAGCCATAAACCGCTGCCGCGCCGGTGGAATAGTTGAATCCTGCGAGCTGCTCGGGAAATTGAGCATCCTGCGCGCCAGGCTGGGCGAGGAGGACGTCCGCTTCGGGCCGGCCGACGGGGACCAGGGAGGGCAGGCCATTGAAGGCGCCCTGGTGGAAGGCGACAGGGTCAGGACCAAGTGGGCCGGAATAGCCGGCATGAGCCTGAGCACGTCCGGGTCCCTTCCCCAGGCCCCCGGAGTCATAGAGACCTGGTATCCTTCCGAACAGGATCTGCTGGTCGGGGGCAACAAGACCAGCCATGTGCAGATCGTCACACCCCTCTATGAAAAGATAAGCATAGGAATAGACGATACGGACGACCCCGAGGGCGGGGCGACTTTCGCCCTGGTGGTCCGCGCCCAGAGGGAAGCCGTCAAACTGGACGGCGTTGAACCGCTTCTCATCAGATTTGCTCAGCTCTGGCCCAGGAGCCCGTTCAAGACCACCAACTGCACGTCTTCGCTTCTGACGTTTGCGGTCAGGCCCGGAGCGGCGCAAGCCATGGTGAAATTGATAGTCGACATGGTAAAGGCCCAGACGCGCTCAAAAGACACGGGGATTGCGATACTCAAGGGCATAGGCGTCCCGAAGGAGTTGAATGCTTTTGGCTGGGAAGTGAAGAGGAGACTGGTTTCGCTCGAAGAGGCAAAAGCATTCGAAGGTATGGAGGGTTTGGAGTTGATTGAACCCGGCCCGGGTAAACAGGGCCGGATCGGCGCGCTTGCCGCGCTGGGGCTTGCCGAAGAGAAATACGCGGCCGCGCTGGAAAACGACAGGGGACTGAAATTAATTAACAGGTGGTGAGGCGATAATTGATAATCGACACTATCATCGAAAGGGCAAAAACATCCCGGGCCAGGATAGCAATCGGCGCGGCCCGGGGTTATGAGACAAAGGTCGTGGAATGCGCAGAAAAAGCCGCAGAACTCGGGTACGCCGAAGTTGTGATCGTCAGCCCGAAGCCGCTGAAGACCGATGTCGAGACGGTTGTCTCCCCGAGACCGGAGGCGAAAATAGTTGAACTGCTCCGGAAAGGCAAAGTGGAAGGAATCGTGCGCGGCTCCCTGGATGTGAATCCCGTGATGGCCGCTTTGCGAAAGCAACTCGGGATTAAAAAGCTCTTGCGCCTGGCCCTGCTGAAGACCCCTGCCGGCAATCCCTTCCTCTTTGCCCCCGTCGGGATTGATGACGGATGGACCTTGAGCGAAAAAGTCAGGCTGGGAGTGCTCGGCGCCGAGTTGATGAGGTCATTTGGAGAGCGGGAGAATATAGCTGTGCTGGGCGGCGGCCGGGAAGACGATGCCGGCAGGTCAAAGGTAACCGACAAGAGCATCGCAATGGCCGGGAAGGCAACCGCATCCCTCCAGAAAAAAGGGTACCGGGCCGATTGCGCTTATATCTTAATTGAAGACGCCGTGCGCAGATGCAACTTTATCCTGGCGCCCGATGGTATATGCGGCAATCTGATCTACCGCACCCTGTGTCTCATAGGGGGCGGCAGCGGCATGGGCGGCCCCGCGGTCGGCTGCGATTTCGTTTACGTGGATACTTCGCGGGCGGGAGCAAGATACGAAAACGCGATCTGCACTGCTTCGGCGCTGGCGGGGGCCAGGCGAAATAAAACCTGATTCCGGTCAGGGTTGCTGAAAGAAGTTCTATCCAGGGGCGGACTGTGACAAATCCGCCATGGCTTCTATCCTGCTGCAGCCCCGTCTGCTGCCGCTGCGTTCTGTCCCGGAATACGGAAAACGCGGTCGAACCGGGCGGCTACGGATTGTTTGTGGGTGATGCAGACAATAGTCTGGTCCTTGAAGACCCTGAAGATATCATCCAGGACCTCTTTTTCGGTGGCGGGATCAAGGCCCGACGTGAACTCGTCGAGCACCAGGACCTGCGGGTCCCTGATGAGGGCGCGCGCCAGCGCCACGCGCTGCTTTTGCCCTCCCGAGAGGTTGAGGCCTCCTTCGCCGAATATGGTGTCGTAACCCTGGGATAATTTCTCAATGAATTCATTTATTCCCGCCAATTGTGCGACTTCCCTGATGCGGTCGACCGGCACTCCGTACCAGCCCATGGAGATGTTGTCCCGGAAAGACTCCCTGAACAGATGAGTGTCCTGCCCGACATAGGCGAAGTAGCTCAGGTAAAAAGAGAGCGGGTAATCCTCGACTTTTTTCCCGCCAAAAAAAATCTCTCCCCCGGACGGCTTCAGAAAGCGGACCAACAGCTTGGCAAGCGTGCTCTTTCCCGAGCCGCTCGCGCCCATCACGGCGACCTTCTCGCCGGGCGCGACCTGAAAGTTCAGGCCCTGAAATATTTCCCCTGAGTGAGGGTATGAAAACGACACCGAGCGGAATTCAATATCGGTCCGCTCCGGGACATCGTCAATCCCAAGCTCTGCGCCCTGCTCTTCTTCCGGAAAATCCACGACCTCCTTCAAACGCTGCAGCGAGGGCAGGGCCTGCGCCGATGAAATGACGCACTGGAACACAATGCTCACCTGCGTGGCGACGCGGAAAAATATTATATAATACGCCATCAGCAACCCGACCGTGATTCCTTCAGTGCCCCGGCAGAGCAGGAGCGCCCCGATAATGAACGGGAGCAGCCTGACCGTTTCGGAGAGGAAATCCATCCCGAGGTAAACCCAGTTGAACCTCAGCAGGCTCTTGATGTTCATGTCCGTGTACTTCCGGGTGTCTTCGGAAAAGCGCGCTGCGGCCCGCTCATTCTGCTGGAAAAACCTTATCTCCCTGATTCCGCCGAGCAGGTCGAGCAGAGTATCATTCTGGCAGGTCAAAGCATCCCTGGTTTTGCGGAATCGGGCCGAGACCGGCTCATAGACTTTTTTGATGTAAACAATAAGCAGAGGAAGGCCCAGCAGGAATACGGTCCCCATCTGCCAGTTCAGCGCGACAAGTCCTGCGATCAGGAGGAGAGATGTCAGGGACAGGGCGAGAGCGCGCAGCACGGCGTCGCGGAAGAAAGCGCTCACGATGTCCATGTCGCCCATCATCCGGGTGAGGATATCTCCGGAAAGGTGGCTGGAAAAGAAGTCGAGCCGTTTGCGCATGATCCCGGAGAAGATTTTTTTCCTCAGCCTCAGAAAGATATTCTCCGAGGCGGTTATGGAATAATCGTAATGGAGCCCCCAGAATATGAACCCTGCGGTGTTGAGCAGAATGGTCCAGAAACTGTAATACAGCACCAGCGCGAAATCCAGGGCAGGCACAGCTCTGTCGATGATTTCTTTAATAAAGAGCGGGGCGGCCAGGGCGCAGATGCTCGAGAGGATTAATAATACGCAGGCGAGCGCCAGTTTAGAGAACTGGTCTCTGCAAAGACCCCCGAGAATAGCTCGGTAAAGGGCCGCGGCCGGCAATACTTTATTTTCAGGAGGCGTCCTCATTCAAGCCTCGGCTGCCTGTTCATCAATGGCCGGCATGTAAAACACGCGATCGAACCTGTCCGCTACGGCCTGCTTGTGAGTGATACAGACGATTGTCTGTGCCCTGAAGATCAGGAAGAGATCGTCAAGGATTTCCTTCTCGGTTTCGGGATCGAGCCCGGACGTGAACTCGTCCAGCACGAGGATATGGGGGTCCCTGATCAGGGCCCGGGCGAGCGCCAGACGCTGCTTCTGCCCGCCGGAGAGGTTAAGCGACTCTTCGCCGAAGACTGAGTCGTAACCGCGCGGGAGCTTCTCGATCGCTTCGCTCATTCTTACCAGTCCGGCGACTTCCCGGATCCTTTCCAGCGGCACCCCATACCAGCCCATGGCGATATTGTCCCGGAAAGATTGCCTGAAAAGGTGCGTCTCCTGCCCGACATAAGCGAAATAGCTCAGATAGAAGGACATCGGGAACTCCTCGATATTTTTCCCGCCAAAGAGTATCTCGCCGCCGGCCGGCCGCAAAAAGCGGATCAGGAGCTGGGCTAACGTGCTTTTGCCGGAACCGCTATGCCCCATGACAGCCACCTTCTCTCCCGTTTCCAGACGGAAATTCAGTCCGGAAAAAATTGTCCGGGATTGGGGGTAAGCAAAGGACACCGAGCGGAACTCGATATCGGTCCGCTCCGGAACGTCTTCCAGGGTTGGATCGGCGGGTGCGAGCTCCTCCGGGAAATCCCTGATCTCTGCCAGGCGCTGTGCCGAAGGCAGGACCTGAGCCGAGGAGACCACTGCCTGGAAGACGAAAGTGACGAGGGTCGCGATCCGGAATGTGATTATGTAATAGGCGATCAGCATGCCGACCGTGATGTCTCCCGTCCCGCTGCAGATCAGCAACGCCCCTATTGTGAAAGGGAGCAGCCGGACCAGGACCGCCGAGAAGAATTGCATGCCTATGGACGTCCAGTTAAGCCGTTTAAGCCCGGTGATGTTCTTCTCCGTGCAGCGGTCGGCTGCTGCAGCGAAGCGCTGCGCGGCCCGCTCGTCCTGCTGGAAAAACCTTATCTCCCGGAACCCGGAGAGCAGGTCAAGGAGAACATCGTTCTGAGAGGTAAGCGCCTGCCGGGCCTGGCGGAACTTTTCGGAAACGGGCTCGTGCGCTCTCCTGATGCAGATCTGGAGGGGGAGGATTCCCGCCAGGAACACCAATCCCAGCCGCCAGTTCCAGGCAATGAGGCATCCCGTCAATAGAACTGAGGCAATCAAAAACCCGGCGGCCTTCAGCGCCGTGTCGCGGAAGAAAGTGCCGACCGCATCGAGGTCGCCGGCGAGGCGGGTCAGGATATCGCCGGACAGGTGTCGAGAAAAGAAATCAAGCCGCTTGCGCAATATCCCTGAGAACAGCTCTTCCCTGAGCCCCAGGAAAATCTTCTCCGAAGCAGTTATGGACAAGCTCCAATAAGCGGTCCAGCAGATGAAGTCGGCGGCGCCGGCCAGGATAATGCAGGCGCTGTAAAAAAGGATCAGCGGCAGGTCCCGGGAACGTGCGGCATTGTCGATGATCTCCGTTATCAACAACGGGGTCGCGAAAAAGAAACCGCAGGAAACAAGCATCAATGCGAAGGAGACGGAGAGCCTGAAGCGCTGGGTGGGAATCCGTTTGCCGATGAGGGACCTGATAAGGCCGAAAGCCGCGAAGGTTTTATTTGCCAAACAAGCACCTGCTGAGAGGGGAAAATTTTAAAAAACCTATATAAGGACGGGGCTGACTAGTCAAATTCTGAATGGGACCCCCCGGACGTATTTTGATGTCCGGCATTAACCGGATTTTGAACCCCCTTTGTTCTTTCGACCCCTTGTGATATGAAAGGATAATCAGTGAAAAAAAGGGTCGTAAATGGATTCCATCAAGGAAAGAAATTGTGTTGTCGTTTCCGTCAGGGGGAAGCTGGATTCCGTGAGCTCTCCGGATTTTGAGCGGGGGATCCTGGAGATAATTTCCACCGGCGAAAAGAATGTCCTGCTGGACTGCGCTTCGCTGGAATACATAAGCAGCGCGGGGCTCAGGAGCATCCTCGGGACCGCCAAAAAGCTCAGGCAAGGGCAGGGCCGGCTCCTGTTTTGTTGTGTCAACGGCTACGTCCGGGATGTGTTCAGGATGTCCGGGTTCGGCTCGCTTTTCGAGATCTGCGCTGCCAGGGAAGATGCCCTGAAGAAATTTTAAGCGGGCAACCGCCCGCTGCCTTTGAATCGCAGGACCATAATAGTGATATCATCCGATTGCGGAGCGTTTCCGCAGAAGTCCTGCACTGATTTTAACACACCGGCAATCAAGTCTTCCGGGGAGGCCGGTCCGGATGTCCCCGCCACGGAAAAGAGGCGCTCCTCAGAGTAAAGCTTCTCATTTTCGTCCATCGCCTCGGTCACGCCGTCCGTATAGAGCAGCAGCATGTCTCCGGTGTTCAAATGGATTTTCCTTGTCTGGTAACCGACCTTATCATTGATGCCCATGAGCATGCCCTCGGGCAGTTCAAGCCATTCAGCCCTGTATCCGGCGGCTTCGGTCCTGACCACGAGCGGCGGGTTGTGCCCCGCATTTGAATACAGGCATTCGCCGGTCTGCAGATCGAGCAGGCCGCACACCATTGTGCAGAACATCATCTCCTCGTTGTCCCTGCACAGTTCCGCATTGACCCTGGAGAGGATTGTCGCGGGGTCGATCCCGGGCACGATTATGGCGTTCATCGCCGTCTTGGTTACGGCCATGAACAGCGCTGCCGGCACTCCTTTGCCGGAAACGTCGCCGATGCTGAAGAAAAGGGTATTCTCATCGACAAGGGAAAAGCCGTAGAGGTCCCCGCCGACCTCCCGCGCCGGCTCCAGTTTCGCGAAGAGATCGAATTCATTCCTTCCGGGAAAAGGCGGGAACACCTGCGGCAGGAAACTCATCTGGATGGTGCGGCCTATCTTCAGCTCGCTTTCCATGCGCTCCTTGGCGGCCGTCGTCTCCTTGAGGTCGGCGATATATTCCTTGAGGGAACTGCGCATGTTGTCAAAAGAGGAGATGAGCTCTCCCACCTCGTCGCGTGACGCCGGCAGGGGGAGGGGAGTGTCGAGACTTCCCCGGGAAATTTCCGCTGCGGCCGCGGCAAGCCGGCGCAACGGCATTGTTATGGTATTGGAAATGTAAACGACTATGGCCGCCAGCAGGCAAACACCGGCAGCCGCTATGAAGAGCACTGCCTTGTTAAGGCTGTATAAACCGCTGAACAACTCGTCGTCGGAAATTATCACTCCCATTGTCCAGTTCGTCAACGGCACGGGCGCGTAGTACATCCAGGCCTTTTTGCCCGTGAAATGACTCTTCATGGGAATGAATCCGCTGCCGCCCCGCACCATATCGCGCCCTGTCTCGCGCAAATCCGGATCGTTTGCAGCTTTGGCAATTGTGAAGATGCTTTCCCGCATTATCCATTCCCGGCGGGGATGGCTGACGAATACGCCGTTTTGCGAAATCAGGAAAGCATAGCCGTTTTTGGATATGGACAAGCCGGAAATTATGTCCTGCAGCCATTCCAGGGAAATATCGGCCGTCACAACCCCGGAGAAGGTTTGATTCCCGCGGGCGGTTTTAAAAAAAGGCGCGGAGAAGGTCGACATGACGATATTGCCGCCGCCTTCGTCGTAATAGGGCTCGCTCCATGCAGGGCGGCCCGTCTCCCGCGGCACTTTGTACCAGTCCATGAGGAAGTAGTTATAGGATTTGCCCCCCAGGTAAGAGAGCTTTAGCCCGTTTTTTGTCCTGCTGTAATAGGGCGCGAAATAGTAACTCTGGATATCATGCCCATAAGGCTCGAACGCCACGGTGGACCCGAAGATCTCCGGGTTGCCGGCCACCATTTTTTCCAGGACAGTCAGGATTCTGTCAGTGGGAACATACCGGTCGTCGAGATTTTTTGCCATCACCCGGGCGGGCCTTTCGGCATTGCCCAGGACAGCTTCGATCTTCAGGATGGTTCCCGCCGCCAGCTGCCGGCTTTCCTCCCTGATGTTGTCCATGATCAGATTGCGCGAAACGTAATAATCGTAACCGAACGCGACTATAAAGATCAAAGTCGTGCTCGTCACAATGAGCAGCGACATCCGGAAGGCCAGCCCGCGCTGTTTATTTTCGAACTGCGGCTTCGACATAATATGCATTCAATGCAGGAATTCCAGTGCCCTCATGCCTTCAGGTCCGATTTTCTCAACAAAACCGTCAGGATATTTTTCCCGCGTTCCCGCCTGTAACGGACATCTTCCGCCAGGGTTTTTATAATGTAAATGCCCAAACCTCCAATGGGCCTCTCATCGATATCGGCCGCAAGGTCCGGTTCGGGCGCTTCGAACTTGAACGGGATGCCTGAGTCCCTGAACTCGATCAGCAACGACCCGCTGCATGATTTGACACGGGATTCATTATGGGATTTAACGGGGCCTGTGCGGCATAAAATTTCAATATCTCCCGGATCTTTTCCGTATGCGTGGGAAACGATGTTTGCCAGGACCTCCTCCGCGACGAGGCGGAGATTGTGGATATCGGGACTCGTAAACCCATGCGAGCCGGCGTAATTGATCAGGGTGTCAAGGCACTCATGGATGTGATCGAGCCTGGCCGGTCTTTTTATGAAGACTGAATCGGGCAACTTCCCCCACCTGTGCAGGATTTACCAAACGGCAGAGATTCCGCCAGGGAAAATTTCTACCATATTTTGGCCCGGAGGTCTGCCTTTTTCATAGAGGCGCCGCCTGCAATATTATATTACCCGAATTTATTAAATTGACACGAGCTCGGTTTTCACTTTATATCTTCTTACCATCTGCTTAACTTGCAAAGGCAGTTTCTTTTCATAACTTCTTCCGGAAAATAAAAAGGAGGCGTAATGGAGCTCAAAGTCAATGTGGTCGAGAGGACGCCCGGTATTTTTGTTTTCAAACCCGTCGGGTCGATAGACAGTGTCACCAGCAACACCCTGGAACAGAGAGTATATTACATTCTCAAGGGATCGCCGAAAGGCATTGTCTTCGACATGCAGGACACCGATTATATGAGCAGCTCCGGGGTGAGGATAGTTTTCAAGGTCCAGAAGGAGATGAAGCAGAAGGGCGGCATGTTCTCTTTGACAAACCTGCAGCCGCAGATAAAAAAAGTGTTCGAAATAATCAACGCCCTGCCCAGCCTGCAGGTATTTTCGAGCATTGAAGAACTGGACCAGTACCTCGATGTGATGCAAAAGAAAGAGATGAGCAAATCAGGCTGATGAAAACCGCTCATGACCGGTTTCCTCCAGAGGGGGACAAACCGCCCCGATGGGAAAAAATAGCAATAGTGCTTTAATGGATATTTTCCAAGCCCGCCGCCAGAACCGCCGCGCCGATCGCGCCGTTTTCCTGCGGGTATGCCGATATCTCCAGCGGGCTTCCAATCTTTTCTTCCAGGGCCTTCACGACGCCCAGGTTCTTTGCCACTCCCCCCGTCATCACTATGGGCGGCGCTGTCCCGACGCGGCTTGCCATCGCCCAGACGCGCGATGCTATCGATTCGTGGATCCCGGCGATGATGTCCTCGCGCTTTTCTCCTTTTGATATCAGGGAGATCACCTCGGACTCGGCAAAGACGGTGCACAGGCTGCTAATTGCCGAAGGCTTTTGAGACTTCAGCGAAAGCTCGCCGAACCGGTCCAGGTCCGCTTCCAGCGCCCTCGCCATAACCTCCAGGAAACGGCCCGTCCCGGCCGCGCACTTGTCGTTCATTGCGAAATTTTTGACTTTGCCGCCGGCGTCCATGAGGACCGCCTTGCTGTCCTGGCCGCCGATGTCGATCACCGACATGGCGCGGGGATTGAAGAAGCGGGCCCCGGCCGCGTGGCAGATGATCTCCGTCAGTGACTTGTCGGAGAACTTCACGCTGTTGCGGCCGTATCCGGTCGAGACGATCCGGTCAATGCGGGACAGTTCCATGCCGAGGTCTTTCAGCAGTCCTTCAAGCATGCTGCGTCCCGCGAGTTCCGAATTGTAGCCGGTAAAGCCCAGCTTCGTCCCGAGCAGCTTTCCGTCCGCGAGGACGGCGGCCTTCGTGGTTATGGAACCGATATCAACGCCTGCAGTGATCATCGCATTTTCCCCGATTTCACAATTTCCATGAACGCGTCAATGCGCGTCTCTACCTGGCTTTCCGAGAACATCCGGTCGTCGACCATGTCGGCCTCGATGATCAGCGACGGGATGCCCCTTTCTTTTTCCACGATCCGGGCTATCTCGTACTGCCCGAAGGAATACGGTTTGCAGCTCCGGTTCGAGTGCATCACGATCCCGTCGGCCTGATATTTGTCGACCATGCCGATAACCTTGCGGGCCATCCCGTCCACGCCGATGTTGAGATAAATGCGGGTGTACGCCTCCGCCATCGAGTCCAGGAAGTTGTCTTCGTCGATGTACTGCATCGAGCCGCACCAGGCAGAGGTGTAAGTGTCGGCCACGAGGCAGGCGTTGTGGGACGCGAACTTGTTGAAGAGCCAGCGCGTGCGCGGCCAGATGGGGATGTTGTCCCAGAGCAGGCGGTACTTCTCGCCCTGGACCGCGCCTATCCCCCGCTTCACCCTGTCCCGCATTTTTTCCAGGAGCTGCCTGTAATACTCGTTTGCAATGCCGGTGCCCCGCAGCGTGACTATCAGGGCAAGATGGTAGAACGCGTCGAAGGCGCTCATGGGCGCCGGCCGGTTTGCCGTCGTGTCGAGGACCGCCTGCCAGAGCCTCTGCCCCTCCAGGGAGAGCCTGCCGGCGATGGCAAGCCGGTCATAATCGAATTTCCGGCCGCAGGCCTGTTCCAGGAAAGCAATATACTCGTCGAGCTGGCGGCGCACGTAGAGCCTCGTATCTTCGGAAAAACCGGTGTGGCAGAAAGGCGTGTCCAGGATGAAGAGCGGCGCGTTGTAATACCGGGCCTGGGCCTCGTACCACTTCAGCACCGTGCCGCAGATGTTGTTGCAGCACACCAGCATGTCGGGCCTGGGCAATCCCCCGATCGGCCCGCCGTTGACCGTCGCGCAGGCGATGTCCGCGCGCGCATACGAGCACAGGTCGCTCGAATAGCCCATCGTTTCCGATATCCCGCACAGGGCCGCTCCCATTTTGGCTGCGCCGATCATGGCCCCATGGTTCTCGGGATAAATGGGGATCACGTCCATTGCAATGAGGGGCTCGACGGGCCCGCCGCTGGTTATCCAGGCGACCTTCCTGCCGCTGACGCGGGCCGACCTGGCCTCCAGGTAGTAAACGGTCATGATGTCTTTCATCTTTTTGCGCTTCTTCAGGAACAATACCAGTTTCCTGAAGTTGGCAAGACCGTGGGCCAGTATCTGTTTTCCCAGGCCGTCGTGCCTGCTGTTGTTTTTTATATCTTTATTCATCTCAAATCATCTCAATGAATGTCTCCAGCCGCGTGCGCAGGCTCTCGGAGCCGGACGGCCGGTCTTCAATGTCAAGCAGCAGGACGGGCATGCCGGCCCTGTCGAGCATATCTTTTATGTAGGGGTAATCGAATGCGTGCGGGTCGCAGAACTTGAGAAGGAGGAATATCACCCCGTCCGCGTTGAGCTTCACCGCGGCCTCGACGAGCCGCCGCCCCCGCTCGCGGATTCCGAGGTGCTTCGCCGGGCAGATCGCTCTGCCATGGAATCTTGCGGCGATTGCCGCTTCCGGGTCCCCCGTCTCATCCGCCATGCCTTCAAAATAGCGGCTTCCGGTGCAGAGGTCATCCCCGACGACTGCGCCGCCCGCATCCTCTATAATCCCGTATATGTCCGGCTGGCTGCAGACACCGCCCGTCAGCATCAGGCGCTTGCCCCTGTATTCGACCATCCTGGAGCTTTCAATCTGCTCGATGAGGTCTTTGAGCGCGGCGAGGTAATCGTTCCTCTCCATGACCATGGCGGATTTGACTGCCGCATGGAGGTCGGAGCCGCGCAGTGCCGAAGGGTTTTGCGCGCGCAGCTCATAAAGTTTTTTGAGGCCCCGGCGGATCGCGTTGTAAAGGGAGATTGCCGCCCTGATCTTTT
Organism: Syntrophaceae bacterium; assembly: GCA_039680225.1. Taxonomy (GTDB): domain Bacteria; phylum Desulfobacterota; class Syntrophia; order Syntrophales; family UBA4778; genus JBDKTK01. Next base: position 15,815 of record JBDKTK010000333.1, on the reverse strand, counting down.
CATCGGTGATTTCCGTCCCGAGCTTTTCTTCCAGGTCCCGCCGGAACTTTGCGATGACCCGGGCCATGTACAGGCGGGAGCTTTCCGTGTTCAGTTTGACGGGGAGCACGGCGTCGATATGGAAACAACCGCGGACATTGAGCCGCCAGATATCGGACAGGCGCTGGATGGAATCGCACGTGTGGGGGAACACCGCGCCGTCGAGAAAGTCAAGCCTGCCGGAGAGGGCGTTATCCAGCGAACCCCGGACCAGGGGGCAGCAATAGCTCTGCAGGTGCGCGTCGGCAAGCGCGATGGGGCCGGACGCGCCGAAGAGCCTCAGCGGGGAAGCCCCGGCCGCGAAGATGATTTCTTCCGGTGCATATGAACACATGTAACCGACAATCCTGGCGCCGGTGTTCTTTTTCAGCTCCCGCGCATATGCAAGGGGGTCTTCGGCGGCTGCGCGGAACCTGCTCACGTCGGGCATTATGATTGTTTCTCCTCTGTCATTCCGCGTATCAGCTGCCTGGAAGCGGAGGTCTGCCCGAAGGAATCGCAGGCCGCGGAATCGGGGTAGCGCCCGGCGGTCATCATCAGGGCTTCGCAAGGAGACACTTTCGGGTAAGGGATTGTCCGGGGTACCTTGCCGGAATAACGGAGCCGAGGCAGGTCCATTTGCATTAGCCTTGCTTCAGCCGGACTCTGCGGAATTTTCACTTTCGGCCATGCAGCGGTTCAGGACCATTTCGACGAGGACCATGAAAAAATCGAAATTGTCCCGGGCCGCCCGGTGTTGCCGCTCGGAAACGAGTTCCCTGTTCTCGGAGTAAAAACGGTCCACAAGGGCCTGGAAATCTTCATAAGCGGCTTTCACCTTTTCGGGATCAGTCCCGACCAGCCGGTCCTGGAGAAAGAGCGCGCTGTACTTGATATCGTTGAGGGATGAAATTTTGCTCATCGGGGGGCACCTTAAAATTTTCACCCTTTTAACAATAATGGCCCGATCAGGCAACCGCAAATATTCGGCCGGGCTGTAATTAATTGACTCAATTACCCGAATGTTATAGAGTTTTTAAATTCCAAGGAGGTAAATACATATGTTCTCAGGAACGTTTTCTCCCCTGCACTGGCTGGTAGTCCTTATTATCGTCCTGATCTTCTTCGGTCCGGGCAAACTCCCCGGCCTGGGGAAATCCCTGGGAGAGGCCATCAAGGGTTTCAAGAAGTCCATGAACGAACCGGATGAGCAGAAATCTGACCCCCAACGGATAGAAAAGAAATAATTCCCCCTGCTGAAGCAAATACCGGGACAGTGATGGATTTTCTTGATTAACGGCAATAAATCTATATTCAAACTCGCCATTCTCATTCTCTTCATCTCGATTGGCACCTACATCTTTATCCATTTCGATTTTTACGTCTATTTTGTCAACAAAGAGAAGGCCGTAAGCCTCGTAAAATCCTTTTCGCCTTTTGATATCTTTGCCTTCATAGGCCTGCAGGTTCTGCAGGTGGTATTCGCCCCCATCCCGGGTGAGGCGACAGGCCTTCTGGGCGGGTTCATTTACGGACCTGTGCTGGGCACCATCTATTCAACCATAGGCCTGACCCTTGGATCGTGGCTGGCCTTTACCATGGCAAGAGCATTCGGCCTGCCCTTCGTGGAAAAAACGATCAACCCGGGGCTGATAAAGAAATATGATTATCTCCTGGAGCATAAAGGGGCGATTATCACTTTTGTCCTTTTTCTCATACCCGGGTTCCCGAAGGATGCCCTGTGTTACATAATGGGCCTGAGCCACATGAGGGTGGGCATGTTCCTGCTGATTTCGACAGTCGGCAGGGTTTTCGGGACAATCATGCTTTCAGTTTGCGGGAGCTTTGCCCGCAACCATGAAAAAGCGGCGCTGTTCATAGCTTTCGGGGTGACCGCGACAATTGTCATTCTGGCTTACCTGTACAAGGATAAATGGATCGCCGCCCTTAAAAAAAAGCACATAGGAAGGCGTCACTGATGTGCCGGCTGATGCCCGTGTCCATCACCCGGATGTTCCCGTACGGGTTCATATTCCCGGCCTGTGCCGCAGGAGTTGATCTAACCGGCTTTTAACTGCCAGCCGGAAAAAAATCAGAGACTTTTCAGGAAAAAGAGAATAAAAGGGCTGCTCAATAATGAAAAGGGAAGGTCGTCAGAGGAATGTGTGAAAAGAAAGACCTCGCTATCGGGGGACAGGCGATTATCGAAGGCATAATGATGCGCAGCGAGGGGCTGATCGCCACGGCAATCCGCAACCCCCAGGGCGAGATCATAGTTGAAAGAAAGCCGTACCGTTCGCTGGTCAAGCGCTACAAGGCCCTTAATATCATTGTCATCCGCGGCTTCATCAACCTGATCGAGATGCTTTATTTCGGGATGAAGATCATGCTGCATTCCGCCGATATCGCCCTGGGCGCAGACAAGGAAACGAAACTCAACAAGTGGGAGATGTTCACGTCGGCCGCGATGGGCATCGGTTTCTCAATCCTGCTCTTTGTGGTATTGCCCGCTTTCGCATTCGTCCAGCTCAAGGCCTTCATCTCCAATACCTTCCTGCTGAACGTGGTCGAAGGGCTGATCAGGATAACAATATTCGTGGGGTTCCTGCTCTTCACGCTCATCATGAAAGACATGCGGCGGGTCTACGAGTACCACGGGGCGGAACACAAGACCATCCATGCCTATGAGGCGGGACTGCCCCTGGATGTCGAAAGCATCAAGACCCGGACGACCCTGCACCCGCGCTGCGGGACAAGCTTCATCCTGATAGTGCTCCTGATCAGCATTGTCGTGTTCACATTCCTGGGGAGGCCCGATTTCCTGCACCGGGTTGCTTACAAGCTTTCCCTGCTTCCCCTGATCTCGGGCGTAGCTTATGAAATTATTAAGCTCTCCGGGAAGTACCGGGCAGGATTCATGAAAATTCTCGTTTTCCCCGGCCTCATGCTGCAGAAGATAACCACCCGCGAGCCGGATGCCGGCCAGATCGAGGTGGCGATTGCGGCGTTGAAGGAAGTGATTTAGCCTCTCCGGAAAGGCCTTGATCGCATCTAAGCCCGCTTTTTCACATCGAAATATCTTTTTGTCCCTTCCTATGCTATAGTTCACTGCAATATTTGCCGGAGTACGGGTGAATCCCCCGTATTTAGCCGGAAATTTTTAAGTATTGTCATTTATATCGATAGATGTTCCTATTTCGTACCTGATTCCGTATTGAAACAGTTCCCTTCGAAAGAGCACATGAGACCTGATTCTGTTTTTTTCTTTTTGCCGGTAGTTTCAAATTTCAAATGTCTGGAGGTCCAAGCTTGGTAAAATTCGACATTAACGAAATCATCAAGGTCAAAACAGGCAAACTGAGCCGCAGCTTTAAAGGCTACAAGGGGACATTCGCCGGCCTCGTGTACAACTGCGTTGAAAAGAAGGAATTGCCGGGGTTCTGCTACGAGGAAAACATGATCACCGAAGCCGGGCAGGACGGGACGGCCCTGACATTGACAATCCGCGGCAAGAGGTCCGGGGAAGAACTGATGGGCATAATGGATATTGTGATGGGAAATTCGAGCGCGTTCCCGGTGGAACACGGAAGAGCGCAATATTCAATCAGCATAAAGGGGAACGGCAAATAACAGGCGGGGTGCAAAACGTTTCCCCGTCAGAATAACCAAAAAAAGGAGGTTTGGTATGGCTTTAAAGACTCAGAAGGAATATCTGGAAAGCATCGAGAAGATGGTCCCCCGCGTTTACATTGGCGGGAAGTGGGTGAAAAATCTTCTCAAACACCCGGTCACGCGTTCCATGGTAATGGCCAACTCGATGATTTACGCCCTGGCCGAAGACCCCAAACACGCAGAGGTCATGGTGGCCAAATCCCATTTGACCGGCGAGCCGGTCAACAGGAACCTCAATGTCGCCCGCAGCATTCACGACCTTGACATGAGGCAGGAAATGGCGCTCCTTACCAGTCAGACCGTCGGCACCTGCAACTACCGCTGCGTCGGCTGCGACGCCCTCAACAGCCTTGCCGCGACCACCTGGGAGATGGACAAGGCCCTCGGTACGAAATACAATGAAAGGTTTAACAAGTGGCTGGCCTATGCTCAGGCAAACGACCTGGCCGTATCCGGCGCCATCACGGATGCCAAGGGCGACCGGAAGAAAAGGCCTTCTGAGCAGGAGGAGCCGGATACTTTCATCCGCATGGTTGAGAAACGCGACGACGGAATCGTCGTCAGGGGTATCAAGGTCAGCCAGAGCGGCGCCATCGGGTCCCATGAGACCCTGGTACTCCCGGGAGGCGGCCTGAAAGAGGGGGAAGAGGCATTCGCCCTTGCTTTTGCGGTGCAGAACAGCGCCCCGGGCGTCACTTATGTATGCCAGTACAATGCCTATTCGGCTGAGAGGGAAGCGGCGGAGAGCGAAAGCGAACTGGGCAATCCTCTTTTTGGGCAGAGGGAAACCTCCACGATGTATTTCGATAACGTCTTTATTCCCTGGGACCGCGTATTCCACTGCGGGGAAACCAAGTTCAGCGGCAAGATAGTTACGAGATTCGCCAAGGCCCACCGCATGAACTGCGGAGGCGCCTGCAAGGTGGGGTTTGCCGACCTGATCATCGGCGGAACGATGATGGCCGCCGAGTACATCGGCGTGGAGAAGGTCCCCCATATCCAGGAAAAAATTATCGACATGGTGCGCTTCAGCGAGACCTCCCATGCGTGCGCCATCGCAGCCGCGATGAGGGGAAGGGAAGAGCCGAAGGGCTCGGGCGTCTTTCTGCCCGACGATCTCTTCGGCAATGCCGCCAAGCTGAACATCGCCCACGGCTTCTGGGAGATAATGAAGAATGCCGGCGATATCGGCGGCGGCCTCGTTGTTACTGCGCCCAGGCTGAAGGACCTTGATAACCCGGATGTCGGCCCCATTCTGAAAAAAGCATTCGGAGCTGTGGCGCCCGCCGACAAGCGCATGAAAGTAGCCAAGTTCCTGCAGCACTGGACTGCCGGTCTCCATGGACCGGGTACCTGGCACGGGGCCGGGGCGCCCCAGACCCAGAGGTTCATGTTCACCGTCCTGACCAATTTCGACGCTAAAAAGAAAATGGCCAAGAAGCTCATGGGCATGAAAGAGGATGAATAAGATTTGAACTGAATGAGCCCTCATACGGGACCCGTATGGGGGCTTTTTTCTGAATAACTGGTAAGGGAGCGTTTCAATGTTTCATCAGGATAAATGTGATTTCTGCGGCGAATGTCTTGCGAGATGCAAGTACCTGGAATTCAATAAGGAGAGCGGATCCATAGCTTTCAAAAAACTGGTCGAGGGCGAAAAATCCCCCTGGCTTTATGATTGTGTGACCTGCATTGCGTGCAACGAGTACTGCCCGAAAGGGGCGAGGCCTTTCGACCTCATCCTGAAAAAACTGGAAGAGGCGGGCGACTTCACCGATCCGGCGCTGCGCGCCCAGATGGCCGACAGGTTCAAGTCCGAGGGCGTGCCCAAGCCCGTGGCGAAGGCCAAAAGGGCCATGTCGCTGTGCGTCATGGAAGGCAGCATGCCCTGGGCGATCCACGGGAAACTGTTCGAGGGCCTGCCGTTGTTGAAAGGGCGGCATTTCTTCTGCAACGTGCTGTTTGCCCACATGGGCGACGAGTCCATCATGCGGGACCGCCTGCAGACGATGGTCGACAACCTGGCCACATCCGGAGCGGAAGAGATCGTCTTCGTGCACGATGACTGCTACGCGGTGCTCAAGGGCATGGCCCCGGAATTCGGGATCAAGCTGCCGTTCAAGCCGCTTTCCGTTTTCGAGCATTTGCGGGACTATCTCAAGGCCAATCAAGCTAATGTCAAAAAGCTGGGGATCAAGGCTGCGTACCAGCGTCCGTGCGCTTCCAGGTACACTCCGGAAAAAGACCCTGTTGTCGATGAAATTTTTGATCTCATCGGCGTCACAAAGGTTAAGAGAAAATATGAAGGCGTTGACGCGCTTTGCTGCGGAGTGGAGCTGGCCGGGCCGAACCTGAAACTCTTCCCGAGAGGGAAAAACTTCGAGCCGTTCCGCCAGAAGAACATCCAGGATGCGAAAGAGCACGGTGCGGAAGCGATGGTATACCTGTGCCCCATGTGCTTCCGGACCCTGGGGAAGAAAACGCGGGAAGCAGGAATGGCCAATTACATGATCAGCGACATATGCAGGCTCGCGATCGGCGAGACCCTGCCGGAAGACAAGCCGTTTTGAGCCGTTGAATTTGGTTCAAAGCGGATATATAGATATTACACTTAAAAAAGGGAGGGCCTTTAAAGTGACAAAAGAGGAGAAGATCGAAGCGATCAGGCAAAGGGCGAGGAAGAATTTCAGCCTCGGCTACAATTGCGCCGAGTGCGTCACGGAAGCCGTTCTGAGTCTTGTTGACACCGGGCTTCCGCCCGAGGTTAAGAAAGTTGCGACAGGGTTCGGCGGCGGCATAGGGCTTTATGGCGATACCTGCGGGGCCGTGGTCGGGGCCGTGCTGGCCGTGAGCGCCGTCCATGGCAGGAGCGCGCTTCCCGAGGGAGCGGACCCGAAGGAATCAGCCATGAAATCCAAGGCCCAGCTGTACGGGAAACCGGGGCTGTACCGCCTGTTCAACCAGATCCCGAACAAGTTCAAGGACAAGTACAACAAGACGCTGTGCCGGGAATTGACGACGGCATGGCAGTCGACATGGCTGTGCAAGGAGCACGCGCTGTTCTGCCGCGAGATCATCACCGATGCGGCCGGGATTGCAGCCGAAGCGATTATGTCCGAGCGGGACGAACTCGCCTCGAAGCCTTTCGGCTCGAATGTCGAAAATTTGAAGGATTGACGGAAGTCGATTCTTTTATGTTATTCTGAGGAGCGAAGCGGCGAAGAATCTATTTTTTGAAAGACAGATTCTTCGCTTCGCTCAGAATGACACTTTGGGACTCATTTGATTGATGAAAAGAGCTCGCAGAGCTCTTTATGTATTTACCAACTGGAGGATAATGATGGGAAAGAAGGTAGTGATCGTCGGCGGTGTTGCGGGCGGGGCCAGTGCGGCAGCAAGGCTTCGCCGCCTGAGTGAAGAATTTGAAATCGTCCTGTTCGAAAGGGGAGCTGATGTTTCGTTCGCCAACTGCGGACTGCCGTACTATGTAGGGGGCGTCATCGATGCGCGCAAGAAACTGCTCGTGCAGACCCCCGTATCCCTTTTCAAGCGCTTCAATATCAACGTCCGGACATTGAGCGAGGTCACCCGCATCAACCCGCAGAAAAAAGAAGTCGAGGTGAAGAACCTGAAGACTTCGGAAGTGTACAGTGAAAGCTATGATTTCCTGGTCCTGTCCCCCGGGGCCAGGCCGATCATACCCGAAATCCCCGGAATCAACCTTCCCAATGTTTTCAGCGTGCGCAACCTTGCCGACACCGACAGCCTCAAGCAGTTCATCGAGACCGGCAAACCGTCAAAAGCCCTGATAATCGGCGGCGGGTTCATCGGTCTCGAGATTGCCGAGAACATGAAGGAAAAAGGTGTTGAGGTAACGATAGTCGAGCTGACGAACCAGATCATGGCGCCGCTCGATTTTGAAATGGCGTCCATCGTGCACGACCACTTGAGGAAAAACGGGATCAACCTGCTGCTGAAGCAGAGCGTGACCGCCCTCGAAGGGGACACCCGGGTGAGGAAGGCCCGCCTGTCGAGCGGCGAGGAAATCGATGTTGATATGGTGGTGCTCGGAATCGGCGTGACGCCCGAATCCGGTCTGGCCAAAGAGGCCGGCCTGGCGATCGGGTCGACCGGCGGAATACTGGTCGACGAATACCTGCGGACCTCGGACCCGAATATTTACGCAGTGGGCGACGCAATCCAGGTAAAGCACTTCGTAACCGGCCAGGATGTCCTGATCCCCCTGGCGTCCCCCGCCAACAAGCAGGGGAGGCTGGCGGCGGACAATATCGCCGGCAGGCCCGCAAAGTATAAAGGGACGCAGGGCACGTCCATAGTCGGGACGATGGGTCTCGTTGCGGCCACAACAGGAGTAAACGAAAAGACTGCCAGGAAGTTGAAAATGAATTACGGCGTATGCCACACCCACCCCGACGATCATGCAAGGTACTATCCCGGCTTCTCGGAAATGTCCCTGAAGCTGATTTTTGCCAGGGATGACGGCAGGGTCCTGGGCGCGCAGATTGTCGGAAAACAGGGTGTCGACAAGAGAATTGATGTCCTTGCCACGGCCATCCGGGCCGGCATGACAGTCTACGACCTCCAGGAACTGGAACTGGCTTATGCTCCGCCGTTCTCGTCCGCAAAGGACCCGGTCAACATGGCGGGCTACGTCGCAGCCAATATCCTCAAGGGCGATTATGCGCCCTGCTACTGGGACAATTGGGACGAGGTATTATCGGAAAACCCGCTGCTCCTCGATGTCAGGATGGACAAGGAAGCGGAAAAATTCGGGACCATCCCCGGCTCCGTACTTATCCCGTTAAACGACCTGCGGGAGAAACTGGCGGAAATACCGAAAGACAAACCCATCATGATTTTCTGCCAGGTAGGTCTCCGGGGGTACATTGCCGAACGCATGCTGAAACAGCACGGGTTCACCAAAGTCAGGAATTTGTGCGGAGGGTACAAGACTTATAAACCCCTGGCCAAATTGCTGAAACCGGCGAAAGCGTCAGAAACAGCATAAACTGAACTAATTTGCCGTTGCTTGTCACCTGAACTTGCGGCCCCCGCGAAAGCGGGGGTCCAGGTTTTTAAAAGACCGGGTTCCGCTTTCGGGAACGGCCCTTGTTTCCTGTTTTCTCTGATCCCCAAGTGTCTGAAAACCTGAAATATGCTAATGATATAGAAGTTCGAAGTTGAACCGATTTTTTTCAGGAGATTTTAAATGGGCAGGAATCTAGTTATTGTGGGCGGCGGTGCAGGCGGGCCCTCAACGGCCGCCGAGGCGAAGAGGAGGGACCCCGGTCTCAATGTCACTATAATTGAGCGCGGTGAATTTGTCTCCTATGCCTCCTGACCGATGCCCTATTACATCGGCGATGTAATCAAGGATAAGCAGAAGCTGATCGCCCGCACGCCTGAGGAATTCAGGAAAACCGGCATTGAAGTATTGCTCCGGACTTCGGTGGAAAGCATTGACCCGGGCAAAGGGACCGTGGACCTCTCGACGGGGAAGGGTCTGCCTTATGACATCCTGGTCCTTGCCACGGGAGCCGATGCAATCCGGCCGGGGATTCCCGGCGAGGACCTCGACGGCGTCTTCCCCCTGCGCCACCTGGCGGACGGACTTAAGGTGAAGGACTATCTCAAGGACGGCAAGTGCAAGAAAGCGGTGATAATCGGCGGCGGGTTCATCGCGATGGAAATGGCGGAGGCCTTCCGCAACCTGCAAATGGACGTGAAGGTGATGGATATCCTGCCCGCCCCTGTCGCCCGCTGGAGCGGAGAACTCAGCAATTACATTCTTGAAGAGCTTCAAAAGAACGCGGTTGAATTCCTTCCGGAGACAAGGCCCATTTCCATAGAGTCCGGGTCCGAGTGCCGGCTCAGGGTCAAAACCAGCAGGGGAGATCTTGATGCGGATATCGTGTTAGTGGCGATAGGCATAAGGCGCAATATCGCGCTGGCGGAATTGCTCGGCTTGAAAATGGGGGAGACCGGCGCCATCCAGGTCAACTTCAGCCAGAGGACATCATCGGAAAATATTTACGCAGTGGGGGACTGCTGCGAGGTCTTTAACCGGGTCAGCCGCAGGTGGACGTACGGGCCCCTGGGCGACGTGGCAAACAAGCAGGGGCGCATCGCCGGGCAGAATATCGGGGGTTATCCGGGGATATTCCCGGGAGTCGTCGGGGCCCAATCATTCAAGCTTTTCGATCTTGAGGTCGCGGCCGCCGGTTTAACGGAAGCGGAAGCGGTGAAGAGCGGTTTTACCCCCGTGAGCCTCTTCTTGTGGGGCCTGCCGATCGGCCGGCCCCTGTCGCAAGGCGAGAAACTCGGGCTAAACCTGACTGCCGATAAATCGACCGGAAAGCTGCTGGGAGCGCAATGCGTCGGCGTTGAAGGCGCCGTCAAGCGGATCAATATCCTCGCGGTAGCCCTCTGGAATGATATGGGCCTCGAAGAGATCGGGTATCTTGACCTCGGGTATTCCCCGCTTTTCGGCGGGGCCTGGGACCCGATTCACATAGCCGCCCAGAACCTGGCAAGGAAGTTATGATGTTTCGCCGGAATTATCCGGTAGCTTTTTACGACATATTACAGCCATTGTCGGGGCGTATGGCCGTGCGCCCTTTACAGTTGCAGAAACTCACCTTCGCAAAACCGCAGTCCTTTTCAATCTCTGTTAATCAAAAAACCTCTCTTGACAATCTTACCTGCCTGATTAAAGATACCCCATGGGGGTATACGAATATGCAAATGGAACGGAAGAAAATATTTGACCGGCTCAGGAGGATAGAGGGACAGGTCAGGGGATTGCAGAGGCTGGTCGAAAATGAGGCTGAATGCGTGGAAATTTTGGTCCAGCTTGCCGCGGTGACTGCGGCAATGAAGAGGACCGGCACGGCCATAATTTCGATCTATATGGAAAAATGCTTAACAGACGCCTCAAAGAATCCGGATAAAGGCCTGGAGGAACTGAAGGGTGCTTTAAAACAATTCATCGACGCCTCTTGAGAAGGGGGATTTATATGTCTGATATAAACCGCCGGTCTTTTTTAAAGGTGAGCGCAGGAATTGCGGCCCTGTCGGGAATGGCCGTCCCCAAAAAAGCAGCCGCGTGGAGCGCGGGAAAAGTTGCCACCCTTATTGACCTGAGCCTCTGCGACGGGTGTGCCGGAAAGGAAATCCCGCAGTGTGTCTCTGCATGCAAGCAGTTGAACAGGGATAATATCCCCCAGGTCAAGAAACCTGTACCCGTGCCCTATCCCAGGAAAACCGTCGAAGACTGGTCGGAGAAACGGGACGTGGCGGACCGGCTCACGCCTTATAATTTCATTTACGTACATAAAGCGGAAATCGAAGCCGGAGGCCGGAAGCAGACCTTATTTGTCCCGCGGCGCTGCATGCATTGCGACAACCCCGCCTGCGCCGCGATCTGCCCGTTCTCGGCCAACCACAAGCATCCGGACGGCGCGGTGGTCATAGACCAGGACCTGTGCTTCGGCGGGGCCAAGTGCAAGACCGTCTGCCCTTGGGAGATCCCCCAGCGCCAGTCGGGAGTGGGTATTTACCTTCACATCCTGCCGACCCTGATGGGAAACGGCGTCATGTACAAATGCGACCTCTGCCACGACCGGCTGGTCCAGGGGAAAGCGCCGGCCTGCATCGAGGCATGCCCGAAAAAAGCGATGCTGATCGGCCCGCGTGACGAAATCAATCGCCTTGCCCGCGAACGCGCCAGGGCGATGAACGGGTTCATTTACGGCAGGGAAGAAAACGGCGGGACATCAACGCTGTATGTTTCCCCGGTCTCTTTCGAGGCTGTCAATAAAACCATGGAAAAGAAGCCCGGCCGTCCCGATATGCAGCCGGGGGTTCAGAGGCAGATGGCAAGGACGGACACTGCGGGCAAACTGGTCCTGGCATCTCCCGTCCTGGGGGCGGCAGTCGCGGCGGGAGCATTGGGATGGCTCTCACGGAGGAAGGCCCTCGTGAAAGAAGATGCCGAACAGGCCTCTCAAAAAAGGGGAGGGCAAAAAATATGAATGGAAAAATCCTCTCCGATAAGGGGCTTGTCGAGCGCCACGGCATCGTTGATCTGATCGAGCACTGGGCCATAGCGCTCTCCGGCCTTGTCCTGTTCGTATCCGGCATGTTTGAATTGCCCATGGCCAACCGCTATTACCTGACCTCGATCCCGGGGCTGGCGTGGTCGGGCGATTTTATAACATCGCTGCACGTCCATTATGCCGCTTCAACTATATTCATTTTTGCCGCAGTATTTCATGTTGTCTATCACGGGTTCCTCAATGACAGGGGCCTGGTCCCCGCAAAAGGCGACGTGAAGACTTCGATTCTCGTTATCAAGAGCTTCTTCGAAAAAAGCGGGGAGCCGCCCTTCGGGAAATATCTCCCGGAACAGCGGCTGGCCTACGCGGGAATGGCAGTGGTCATTGCGATGCTGATCGTCTCCGGCATCATAAAAACCGTCAAGAACGTTTACCTGCCGGACATGAACTATTCTCTCGTGCTTTGGGCAACGTGGGTCCACAACATATTTTTTGTCCTGTTCATTTTTTCAGTGACGGCGCACCTCGGGGCCCTCGTCATAAAACCGAACCGCCCCATGGTGAGAGGGATATTCACAGGCAGGGTCGGGCTCGATTACGCCCGCCGGCGCCATCCGCTGTGGATCAATCAACTGGAGGACAATGCTGAAGAAACAGCTCCGCCGGCTGCTGAACAGAACATGGAAAGGCCGAACAGCGGCGCTGATTAAAGGAAAGGAGGGAAATATGGAGCAGAAAGAAAAGAAAGGATGGAATCCCTACATTGCCGGCGCCCTGACCGGGCTTCTGCTTATCTTCTCGGTCTGGTTCACAGGTAAATACGTCGGGGCCTCGACGACGTTCGTCCGGTCGGCAGGTTTTATCGAGCAGATCTTTGATGCGGAACGGGTAGCCCGGATGGCCTATTTCAAGAAAGAAATGCCAAAAATTGATTGGCAGTTCCTCTTTGTGGCCGGCATCTTTATCGGCGCCCTGGTGTCGTCAACAACATCCCGGTCCTTCCGCTGGCAGGCCGTGCCGGACCGCTGGAGGGGACGCTTCGGATCGTCCATCCCGAAACGCGCCCTAGTTGCCTTTATTGGAGGGGCCGTTGCCATGTTCGGGGCCCGCCTCGCCGATGGGTGACCGAGCGGACATGGACTGAGCGGTTCGCTTCAGTTAGCCGTCAGCGGGTATTTATCTTTGGTCTGCTTCTTTGCCGGAGGGATCATAATCGCCTCTATTATTTATCGGGGAGGAAACAAATCATGAACGAGCTTATCTACGGGTTGATAACCGGGATTATATTCGGGTTCCTTCTTCAGAAGGGACGGGTGATCCGTTATGACAAACAAATCGGCGCCCTGCTTCTGAAAGATATGACTATTGTCAAATTCATGCTCACCTCGATCCTGGTGGCCATGGCGGGGGTTTATCTCCTTGTGGACCTGGGCATGGCCAAACTTTCCCTGAAAGCCACGGTCCTCGGCGGCAATATCATCGGGGGCCTGATCTTCGGCGTCGGCTGGGGGCTCCTCGGCTACTGCCCCGGCACGCAGATGGGCGCGCTGGGCGAGGGCAGGTGGGACGCCTTGTGGGGAATTTTCGGCATGCTTGCCGGCGCCGCTCTCTTTGCGGAGTTTTATCCCGCCCTGAAGGGCACCGTCCTTACCTGGGGGGACCTGGGCAGGATCACTATTCCACAGGTCCTGCAAATCAACCACTGGCTGGTTATAGCGGCAATGGTTGTACTGGGAATTCTGCTGTTCCGCTGGTTCGAGAAAAAGGGACTTTGACCGGCAGGCACATTGATGCATGGGCAGGATCGAATCGCCGTCAGGATTTTCCTTATTGTCGGCCTGATGGGAAGTAACTAACATTTAAAAAAAAGAAAGGGGGGCAGGGTAATGAAAAGATCGGTTGTCGTTTCAATTGCCGTGTTGGCTGTGTTTTTAATATTCCTTTCCGGCGAATCTTTTGCGCAGGGCGGAAAGGGAGCGGGAGGTTGGGGTCCCGGAACAAGCTACAACAGGATGTATGATCCGAAAACGGTGGAGAATCTGTCGGGTGAGGTAGAGAAAATAGAGTTGTTCACGCCGCGCAGGGGCATGAGCCAGGGAGTTCACATGGTCCTGAAAACTGATAAAGGGTCGATACGGGTCCACCACGGCCCTTCCTGGTACATGGATAAGCAGGGCGTGAAATTCGATCCGGGCGACAAGGTCGAGGTCACCGGTTCGCGGATAACGTTCAATAAGAAGCCCGCCATAATCGCCTCGGAAGTGAAAAAAGGCGGCCAGGCCCTTAAACTAAGGGATGAAACCGGCACTCCGGCATGGAGCAGGCGCGGGGGAAGATAATCTTTGGGGGCCGGTCTCATTTACATGCAGCCTCGATGGATCAGGGGTTAACGAAGTAAAAAGGGCCATGCTGCAGACGACCGCCACCAGCGAATGCGGCTTTATTCCGGCATCCCCGACAGCATCGAACAGGTCGTCCTGCCGGGGGATTTCCTCGCGCTTGCCTGCCTTGCCGTATGCCCAGGTTCTGTAACTCGCGCTTACAGCGCCCGAAATATGGCCTTCCCTGTAATCCTCTACCTTGCGGATATCCAGGATTACAAGCTTCGGGTTGGAAAGGTTCTTTTCAAGCCAGTCAACGGTCACTATAGGAGAGATATCTCTTGCCGGGACCATGGCAGGCCACGTGAAAAGCAAGAGAGCGACAATAAAAACGACTGAAAACTTTTTTGCGTTCATGACCCCCTCCTTTTTGCCGAAAAATCAGCTTTTTTCACCCCATGAGCCCTGATTTTATGACTTTCTGTTCTCGAATTCCTCGACGCCACACTGAATATTTTTCGATCCCTTACTCGTGGCACCTGCAGCTTTTCCCTGTTGAACTGAGCATCCCCTGGAGAAAAAGCGTAACGGCTACTGCGGGCGGATATGTCTTATCCAGGATAAAAGGCTCTATGCCTTTGATTTTCAGGTCCTCGACCGCCCTCAACCCTATGCCGCGGCACAGCAAGTACTTGCAGTCACTCAACGCTGATGTCACGGCAGAGTGGGAATGGTGATGTGCTCCGTGATGTTCTTTTTCGCCATTGCATTCGCCCAAGGCATGGGGCGTAAATACGTTGCTCCTTACTTCCCGGCCGCTGATCTTTCCGTTCTCCGTTTCAAAGACAATAAACCAGGCGCTTCTGCCGAAGTGTTCAGAAATGGTTTTTCCGTCAATTGATGGTACTGCTATCTTCATTCTTTTCCTGTTCTCCTTTTCTTCATTTTTCATCAGACAAGCACCCGCATTTCCAGCCATGGCGGTGCGGACCCCGGTCCTGTTCAGCCCTGTGGATGTTCTTGCTGCCGCACTCCGGACAGGCCTCTTGCCGTCCTGTCCCAAAGGGCAATTCCCATTCATGGCTGCAGTCATCACACTTAAATTTCCTTGTCCCGGCCATCTTAATCACGCCTCCTTCTATCTTTATGGCCTTCCCGTTTATAAGGGCGTCCGCTATTTTTTTGTGGGCGGAATCCAGGATCCGGCCGAAGGTCTGACGAGATATATGCATTCTTTCCGCCGCCTTTTCCTGGTACAGGCTGTCGAAATCCGCCAACCGTATCGACTCCAGTTCATCTACAGTCAGGACAACTTCATCCAGAATGGATACCGGTATACCCCTTGGTTTGAAATAGACCTTTTCCGGGGAGCAACTCACGTTTCTAGGGCATTTGGGTCTGACCATATTTATCCTCCTGCAATCTATTATGGGCATATGCTCATTATTGTCAAGATAAAAATGCAAGTCTTTAAACAGATTAAAAAAAGACAGGCAAAAGGCGGGATTTAGCGCGGGCCATATTTGCCCGCGCTAAATCGGAATGACCAAAATCTAAAGGGCTTTCTTGCACAGCTCCGTTATGAATATCGGATCTATTGCATCATCCTTGCAGAGCTTCCTCAGGTTCAGGTAGCACATGGGGCAAAGGAATACCATCGCTTCGGCCTTCGCCCTTTTCGCATCATCGATGTTCCACTTCTTCACGACGGCCGCACGGTCCTTGT
>JBDKTK010000332.1:0-8748 GCA_039680225.1 Syntrophaceae bacterium | reverse complement strand
CGGCGTTGTCCGGCACAATCCCCATGCCCACTTCATTCGTGACAAATATGATTGTCCCCGCATGCGCGCGGCACGCGCTGATGGTCTCGCGGCAAAGCCCGGAAATTTCCTCCTCTGTAGCGCTGCGGCCCGCCTGGCCGGCCTCGTACATGACGTTGTTGACCCAGAGGGTGAGGCAGTCGACGAGAAGTATATCGTGATCGGCGGAGCTGATTACTTTTGCCAGATGAAAGGTCTCCTCGATGGTGGACCATTCGGCGCCGGCGCGCGCTTCCCGGTGCTTTTTCACCCGCGCCGCCGTTTCGGAGTCGATCACGGGACAGGTGGCTATATAAGCCTTTCTCCCGGCCAGGGATTCGGCGTACTTCTGGGCGTAATCGCTTTTGCCGCTGCGGCTCCCGCCGGTCACCAGGACAATACGGGCCAAGTCACGCCTCCTCGATACCAACAAAATTATTAAGCCCTGTGAGGATCCCCCCGTTTTCAAAAAGCCGGATTGTGGTCACCGAAGCCGGGCCGACTTCGAAGAGCAGGTAATTGCGGGGGTCCAGTTTCAGGAAATGGCAGATCAGGGCGCGTATGACGCCGCCGTGGGTAAAGACGACTGCGCTTTCGCAGTCAAGCGCGGCCAGCCTTTCGCCCGCCCCTGCCACGCGGTCAAGGAAATCGCCGAGGCGCTCGCCCCCGGGGAAGGTGAAATCCCTGTCGAACCTGGCCCAGCCTGCGATTTCGTTGCTGTTGTATGTTGCGGCGATCTTCTCAAATGTGAGGACCTCCCACTCGCCGAAATCAATTTCCCTGAGGTCGTCGTCGAACTGGACAGGTATGTTGAGGCCCTGCGATGCTATATTCGCAGTTTCCCGGCAGCGCTGCAAAGGACTTGAAAGGATAACGCTGTCGGGCGCCGCTTTAAAGATGTCCCGCAGCTGCCTCTTCAGCCTTTGGGCCTGGCGCCTGCCCGTGATCGCAAGGGGCACGTCGGTCTTCCCGATAAAAGTCCCCCGGTATTCGTCGCCGACTTTGCCGTGTCTGATGAGAGAGAGATTTGCGCACATGATGCTCACATGCCCGTCTTGATAAAGGGGGCCAAAAAAAAATCCCCGGACATGAACTGTCCAGGGACTCCGTTTTTATCCTTGGTTGCTTCAGACTATCTTCCCTATCCGCGAGGGAGGTCCATAAAATACCCGGTGAGGTCTTCTGGCTCCCGGATCGCCTTACTTGCCGCGCCTTCCCATTCCGCTTCGAACGGAACAGTGACTTGCTTGCGGCTTTCATCCCCGGTTACAGCGGCGGGTCCGCGACGGAGTCTCACCGTCTTCCCTTCACCGGCTTGATCTTTAAGTTAATTGGCCATTATTGTCAATAGGAGAAAATATCAGGGGTTTATTGAACGCGTCTGCATGTTACCTTTGCCTTCAATTATGCCTGTTTCGAAGATGATAATTTTTTCCTATGTAACTTGATTTTATTGAACTTATCTATTACCACTAATGCATTCCAGAGGAGGTGCCTGCTGATGCGGAAATTTCTTGAGCCGGAATCTGTTGCGGTAATCGGAGTCCCGAGGCAAAGCGGCCCCGGATCTTTTAACAACGTCGAAATCATGCTCCGGTACGGCTTTCGGGGGAGGATCTATCCAATCAACCCCAATGCCGGGGAGATTTGCGGCATCAAATCCTTTGGTTCCGTTTCGGAACTGCCCGAGGTTCCGGACCTGGCAATCATCTCGGTAGGCAGGGAACGGGTGGCTAATGCGGTCCGGGATTGCGGCGATTTCGGCATCTCGAGGGCGGTCATCATTACCCAGGGCTTTTCCGACGCGGATGCGCGGGGGGCCCGGCTGCAGGACGAAATACTCCGGATCGCCGCCGCCCGCAAGATGCGGATCATCGGCCCGAACACCCTGGGCGTAATGAACAACTACCGCCGCTTCACCACTTCGTTTCTTGATCAGCCGCCCCCGGAAAAAATTCCGCCGGTCTCGCTCGTGGCGCAAACCGGCGTAATCCAGGTGGGCGCCGTGGACTTTTCAGCCGACAACTGGGGAAAGACCATAGACATCGGCGACGCAAGCGACATCGACCATGTGGACGCCCTGAAATATCTCGCCGGCGATCCCGAGACAAAGATCATCGTAGTGCACATCGAGGGTATCCGGAGGGGAAAGGAATTTCTGGAGCTTGCCGGCAGGGTGACCCGCACGAAACCGGTCATCGTGTTCAAAACCGGCCGCAGCAGCGCGGGCGCCCGGGCGGCCGTCTCCCATACGGGCTCCCTGGTCGGAGAGGACGAGGTCGCGGATGCGGCATTCCGCCGGGCGGGGATAATCCGCCCGCGGACCATGGACGAACTGAGCGACGCCATCCATGCCCTGCTGCTGCTGACGGAGATGAAGGGCCCGAGCCTGGGAGTGCTGACAGCCTCGGGCGCGGCCGGGATAATGGCGGCCGACCGGATCGAGGAGCGCGGGCTCGCAATCGCCAAAGTGCCCGAGGGCCTGCCGGAAAAACTGACCAAAGGATTGCCTGACTGGATACACGTCGGGAATCCGGTCGACTACTGGCCGATAGGGATGATCGGCGGCGACTACCGCGGGACCATTTCAATTGCGGTCACGGAGCTTTTACAGTCGCCCGGCATAGACGGTGTCCTTTTTATCGTCCCGGTCTCCGACTCGCCCCTCCACAACAATATCGATATCGTTCCGTCAGTGGCCGAAGCCCGCAATCAGATGAAAGGGAAGCCCCTTTCGGTCTGGCCCTATATAGACCCGGCCGTCCCGGCCCGTTTCGAGGCGATCGAAAATACCGCCTGTTTCAAAACAATCGAGCGGGCGGTCGACGGGCTCGCTTACTGCCATGAGGCTTACCTGAACAGGACCAGGAAAAATCCGGTCCGGAAAAATTTTGCAATTAATGAAAGCAAGGCGCAAGGCCTGATCGCGAAGGCGAAAACCGAAAAGGTCCTGCTTGGCGCCGATGCCCTGGACCTGCTCGCCGCATTCGGGATACCGGTTGTCAAGAGCTCGCTTGCAAAAAGCCTGAAAGAGCTGGAAAGCGCTGCGGCGGAAACTGGATTTCCGCTGGTCCTGAAAATATCCGGGAAGGATTTCATCCACAAGACCGAAATGGGGGGCGTAGTTACCTCAATTAAGAATAAAGCGGAGCTTGGCAAGGCTTACAGGCTGCTGAAAACCAGGGCCGCTGCGGCAGCGCCGGATTCGGAATTTCATTTTATTCTGCAGAAACAGGCGGCCGGCAGAGAAGTCCTCGTCGGCCTGAAAAAAGACCCGCAGTTCGGCCCGGTTGTCGCGTGCGGCGCCGGCGGCATCTATACCGAAGTGCTGCGCGACATCGCCCGGGAACTGGTCCCTGTTGATGCCGGCGTCGCGAAAGTAATGCTGCAGTCCCTGAAGATATACCCCCTGCTGAAAGGGACAAGGGGCGAGGCGGGCGCGGACATTGAGGGCCTGTGCGAAATCCTGGAGCGGATATCATATCTCGCAACGAGGTGCCCGGAGATTTCCGAACTCGATATCAACCCGGTCATGGCCTCGCCGGAAGGCTGCCTGGCCGTGGACGCACGGATTATACTTGATAAATAATAACTCTCATTCAGAAAAAAAAGAGGACGCCCGCAGGCGCCCTCTTTTTTATATTCCCCTCACCCCGGCCCTCTCCCACAAGGGGAGAGGGAGATTTCGGCGGGGATTAATTAATAGCCATGGACCTCAGTTAAAAATCCACTGGAGTTCAGCCATCCTGCCGCTAAAGTCTTGCGAGCGAATTTCCAGATAGCCCCAATAAGGGGTGAAGGAGGGCCTGTCAATATGCACCGCATATGATGTCTGATCAAAGGGTAAATCCGTTCCTGTTGACAGATACAGCTTGTGATTTGAATTATGAATAGATGCATTTATATAAATGTGACCAAGTTCTCCTTCTGTCGGCTTCAAATACGGAATGTCCCAGGCGCCTCCGAAATTGATATCAGAAAGTCTATGAGACAGAGTGGTTGACGGAAAGTAATCGGAGTTAAGCTCCGAGACTTTATAAGGTCTTCCGGGGATTGTGACCGTCCGCGTTTCAGCAAGCCTGCCATCGCTCTTAAAAAATCTTATTGTGTATTGCGCGCCGTCCGGAATTGCCCCTATCACATCATCGCTCATCGCATAGAAATTATATAAGTTAATTGACCAGGGAGGATGATATCTCCAGGCGTCGTCAAGGTATAACCCGGAATCAGCTGCGGATTCATTAGTAAAAGTCAACCCCCCATCCGGAAGACCGGGACCGGTAACAACGGCCGTCTGTAAATCGTAATTCCCATGGTCATCCAGACCGAAATAAATGCCGCTTAATAACAGAACCGATCCATCATAATTGATCCCCAGAATACATTTTGGATAAACTGAAACACTGGAATGCCTGCCATTCCCTGCTATCTTCCATTCATTGCCTTCTTTTATGAAATAACGGGCCTCATTGACTCTCGATCCATCAGAGAGATTCAGGATGTAATGCACATAATAGCTCCCGTTCGAATTTTGCCGGTATTCAAAATTGCCTGCAAAAGATATGGTTGCAACCTTGCCTGCCGGATTCAGAATGTTTTTAATCCTCTCGCTTCTTTGATAACCGCTGTCTATCCCAAAATCTTCTGAGAAAAAGATATCGGCCTCGGCGTATCCGACACTGCCCGGATTTGTAATCGCCCTGTTCCGTACCTCCGATAATGCCGCGACCTGCGCCTCAATGTCCGCCATGGACTGGCTTGAATAACTCGATTCAGATGAGGCGCTGTCCCCGCCCCCGCCGCTGCAACCGATTGCCGGCATCACAAACAAAAACAAGATTATCAGAATAAAGTTTCTATTCATTTCCTTCTTCTCCTATGCATATTTTCAGTTTTGTCCAGGATTTTTGTAGGCGGTAATTAGATGACAAATTCATGAATGTCAACAGTTTATTTTTCGTTCATGGGAATTTCCATATTGTGAACTGAAGGGAATTTCCCGTGATATTGGCGGGTAAATATGGGGATATATCAGATGCAAATGCGACACTAATGCAGATCTGTCATTGTCAGATAAGAAAATATTATTAGCTCCGATAAATTATGGCAATTTTTCGTCTTGTTTGCCGGGTCTGTCTTGGGTAAATGTTTGTTGGGAGTGGCGAGGAAACTCCTGGATTGCCACAAGCCGCGAACGAAGCAGACGTTATTTGCTTGGATGAAAAACTGATTCAGTGATATAAATTTTCTCCAAACTTTCTTTCGGGGAGGGTTCGCCAATGAAGAAAAAACTGATGACCCTTGCTTCGGCTGTCAACCTGACCGGCAGCGGACAGACGATCGCAGTCGGGGGGAATTCCCTCCATCGCTCGCCGGCCACTTTTTGCCACGAACTTGCCGGCGCGGGCCGCAGCGGGTTCACCATGGTGGGCGCCGCCCCGGGATACGCTTCGGACGTCCTGTGCGCGGCGGGGTGCGTGGATAAGATTTATTTCGGTTTTTTCGGATTCGAGAACGAATTCGGGCTTGCCCCGGGATTCCGCAAAGGTTGCCAGGAAGGGAGGATCAAGGCTATCGAAGGCTCCTGAACGGCGATCATCGCCGCCCTTCGTGCAGGGGCGTACGGGATACCGTTCATGCCGGTCGGCGGCATGTGGGGAAGCGCACTGCTGGAGATCAACCCGGAATTTTTCCAGGTGATGACATCGCCTTTCAATGGAGAAAAAACAGTAACGGTAAAGGCGCTTGTGCCGGACTGGGCCATCGTCCACGTCCAGGAAGCCGATGAATTCGGCAACGCGCGCATCATCGGCTCGCAATTCCAGGACCACCTCCTTGCACGGGCCGCAAAGAAGACAATCGTCACGGCAGAGAGAATAATAGATACGGAAGTATTCCGCGCCAACCCGGAATTCAATACGATTCCCCATTTCCTTGTCGCAGCCGTGGTTGAGGCCCCCGGGGGCGCCCGGCCGGGCATCTGCTTCGGCGAATATGAGACCGTGGACGCAGCCGGCATGAAGCGGTACGCGGGCGCGGTGAAAGACGGCAAGCTGGGCGAGTATCTTGCGGAATGCCGGAAAGGGAGGGCCTGAAAATGACGAATGCGAACTACGGACCTGCGGAGATGATGTGCGCGGCCCTCGCCAGGGAAATCAGGGAGGGCGATATTGTGTTCCACGGCCTTGCTTCGCCGGTGCCGATGACGGCAATGAAACTGGCCAAGGCGCTGGGTAGGGACTTCACGTATGTGAATATAACCGGCGGCGTGGACCCGCAATGGGAAAAACCGGCGGCGATCGGCTCAACCCTTTCGCCCGACCTCTACCGGGGAGCCGTTGCCAGCTACGGTCTCGACGAGATTTTCGACCTCGCGTGCGCGGGGAAGATAGATATTGCGTTCCTGAGCTTCATCCAGATGAGCCGCAAGGCCGAAATCAACATGTCGTTCGTGGGAGGGAGCTACGACAGGCCCAAGGTCCGGCTTCCAGGAGGAGCGGGAAGCGCGACGCTGACGCCCGTAACGAAAAGGACCACCATCTGGAAGACCAGGCATGACAAAAACTCTCTGGTGGAGAAGGTGTCTTTCGTGACCGCCGCCCCCGATCCGGGTAAAGAGCTTACGGTTATAACCAACCTTTGCATATTCCGGCTGAAGAACGGCTTACTGGAGCTTGATTCCATATTCCCCTATACCAGTCTCGACGAGGTGAGAGCAAACACGGGCTGGGAAATACCCGCGGCGGATGTTCCCGTCTGTGCGGGTCCGACTCCCGCAGAGCTGGCAGCCCTTGAAAAGGTCGACCCTAACGGAATCCGGCACATAGAATTCTAAGCAGTCGCTGAAAAAACCTCACCGGCTGGGGTTTCTATATACGCCGGGACCATCTATCTCCTTGTTTTAACTGACATATCAAACCAGCCTGTTGGGTCCCGCAGCAATCCTGCCCGGGATCCAGCATCTGGATTTCCTGAGTTCCTCACAAAAAATCCAATAATCAGAACACCCGGACCGGCTTTTGGCCGATGGCACCCAAATCCAAAACAGGCAAGGATTTTCTCAAAAAAGAGTAGAAATTTTTACATAATTGTAATAAACGGACATGATCAATTTCAGAAAAGCGGGTCAGTAAAATGAGATTTGACATTGCAAAAGCCGGTAATGGCATGACCTATGAAATACGCAATATTGTAGGCGTTGCCAGTAAGCTTAAAGAATATGGGGTTGAGATCATCTGGGAGAATATTGGGGACCCCGTCCATAAGGGCGAGAATATTCCCCAGTGGATGAAAAATGAACTGATTGAACTCATGCAGAAAAACTGCTGTTACGCATATTCCCCCACGAAGGGAATGGAGCAGACGCGTGAGTTCCTTGCAGAAAGAGTCAACGCCAGGGGCAAGACCAAGATCACAAAAGAGGACATTATCTTCTTTAACGGCCTGGGGGATGCTATTGCCAGGGCTTACAGCTCCATCCGCGTCGATGCCCGGATCATCATGCCGGAGCCGACATACTCAACGCACTTCCTTGCCGAGGTCCTTCATGCATCGTTCCCTCCCAACACGTACCGGATGAACCCTTATAATAACTGGCACCCGGACATGAAGGAGCTGGAGCAGAAGGTCAAAAGCCACAAGTCGATCGTGGGCATCCTGGTGATCAACCCGGACAACCCGACAGGGTTCGTTTACCCCATCGAGACTCTGAAGCGCATCGTCAGGATCGCCCAGGAGAACGACCTTTTCCTCGTTTTCGACGAGATATATATAAACATGGTCTACAACGGCCAGAAGACGGTCCCCCTGTCAGATATAATTGAGGACGTCCCGGGCATGTGCATGAAGGGCATATCCAAGGAGTTCCCGTGGCCGGGGGCCCGGTGCGGATGGATCGAGGTTTACAACGGCGACAAGGACCAGAGTTTCAGCAGGTACATCAACGCCATCCTCAACCAGAAAATGTCCGAAGTCTGCTCCACGACCTTTCCGCAGCTTGCCATCCCGAAGCTCATGATGCATCCCGAGTACGAGAATTACCTCAAGACCCGGATCATGCAGTATGAAAAGCTGTCGAACATAGCTTACGATATCCTGAAAGACGTGCCGTATATAGCGGTAAACCGGACGAACGGGGCGTTCTACATGTCGGTGGTGTTTAATGAGGCCGTACTCAACGGCAGGCAGA
The DNA here is from genome assembly GCA_039680225.1 of Syntrophaceae bacterium. GTDB lineage: Bacteria > Desulfobacterota > Syntrophia > Syntrophales > UBA4778 > JBDKTK01. Next base: position 542 of record JBDKTK010000332.1, on the reverse strand, counting down.
CGCTTCCGATCAAGCAGGCCGGGGTGAAATCATTCATTGAAAATATCGTGAACGATAAAATCGAGCACGACAAGCGCTTTGTCTATTACCTGCTCGGCTCGACAGGGATCTGCGTTGTCCCGCTGACTTCTTTCTTTACGCCCCTCCCCGGGTTCCGCATTACTCTGCTGGAGAAGAACGAGGAGAAATTCGAGGCCACGATCAGGAAAATAGCGGATAAGATAGTAGAGTATATAGATTCAGCAAGGTAGGCCGGGCAAGTTGACAAATCAAAAGCCCCGGTGAATCCGCACCGGGGCTTTTTTATGTCTGGCTGTTCAAAAACGCTGGCTCGAAAAAACCGAAGAGCGGGGCGCATTGACAATACGCTGAGCGAAGAGGCCCGCAGCGCAACGCAGCAGACCTGTCCTCGCCTGACGGGGTTGAGCTTTATTCAACAGCCGTCAGTCGTGGCGGGGGACGAACGGAGCGAACTCGTTCTATTTGTCCATTACTTTGAAAACGACTTTCTCCTTTACGTTGTCCTTTATCTTCCCCTCGAT
>JBDKTK010000331.1:0-5857 GCA_039680225.1 Syntrophaceae bacterium | reverse complement strand
ATCCGGCGGATGATGGTCTTTCAGTATATCTGCGCGATATCTCCGACCGCAAGCAAATGGAGGAAGCCCTCCGGAAGTCAAAGGACGAACTGGAAATCAAGGTGCAGGGGCGGACGCACCAGCTGTCAAAGGCAAACAAGGCCTTACTGGCTGAAATAGATACCCGCAGGCGCATTGCCGAAGAACTCCAGAAATCCGAAGAGGCCTACAGGCTGCTTGTCGAGCTTAACCCTGTCGGGGTATACACCCTGATTGTCGATCCGCTTACCCTGGAGACCAAACGTCTGCACTGCAATGAAGCGTATTTGCGAATTCTCGGATATGCCTCCTTGCAGGAGTGGCTGGCTGAGAGCACCCCGGTTGTGTTCTATTCTGAAGCAGACTTTAAAAACTACAGGGAGCATCTGCTCAGAGACGGAAAGGTCGTCAACTATAAGGTCCGATTGAGGCGAAAGGATGGGAAAGCAATCTGGGTCCTGATGAATGCCACTGCCCGCAATTACGAGGGAAAAATACTTATAGAAAGCATCATGACCGATATCACCTCGCAGAAGAGGATCGAGGAACGGCTGCGGTCGGCGCAAAATAAACTGAGAGCCATGGCCTCGGATAACGTTCTCGCCGACGAGCGTTCAAGGCAGCGCCTCGCCACAGAACTCCACGATACAGTGTTGCAGACGCTGGGAGCCGCCAAGATGAGATCCGAGCTTCTGAAGCAATATATCCCTGAAGAAGGGGCCGCTTATTATACGGAACTGCAGGATATGCTTTTGAAGTCCATTGCCCAGTCAAGGCTGATCATGTCGGAAATGAGTCCGCCGGTCTTGTATGAACTTGGGTTTGTGCCTGCCCTGGAGTGGCTCGCTGAGCAAATGGAAAGCCAGCACGATTTAGCCGTAAATTTCGAGACAACCGAAAAAGGCTCCCAACAATTGGCCCTTGAAGTGCAGTTGCTCCTGTTTCAGGCCACCCGGGAACTCCTCATGAATGTCGTCAAGCATGCCGGATTCGACAGTGTGGCCGTGAAATTATCCGGCAGTGCCAACCTTGTCAAAATCGAAGTGATCGATAAAGGCACAGACTTTGATACAAAGCGGGCATTCCGCACAGATTCAGGCGGCGGAGGGTTCTGTCTTTTCAGCATCCGTGAAAGACTTCGTCATTTAGGCGGGGAGCTTAAAATCCGGTCTAAACCGGGCGAGGGCGCACGAGTGGTCATGACTGCGCCGAGGGTCATTAAAAAATGATGCGCCCGCATCTTTCGGCACAAGGGCAGGTAAGTGCCTCGGCCCTGTCTCCGAACTAAATCGTCAACCGGCACAGGTCCTGCGAAAACCGAGGATCCGGCGCATTCAAAATAAGTTATACCCTTATATATGCATGCCTGTATTTGGAGTATAAAATAAAACAGGTATGGCCGTCAGCATATGAAGAATATTACAGATAATTCCGTTCGCCGCACAAAAATCCGTCCCGAAAAACGGATCAAAACAAGTAAACGCAAGCAGGCGGAAGTGGAACTGAGGGACGGAGGGGACCGGTTCGGGAATGTCTTTGAAAATGCAGCAACAGGCATAGTGATTGCCGATCCCAATCGGAATTATGTCGCCGTGAACGACAGGTTCTGCGAGATCACGGGCTATGCTCGAGAGTTACTATTGACCATGGGGTGCGGACAGATCGTTCATCCTGACGATCAGGCAATGGATGCCGCCGGGATTGGGCGTTTGGTCCGCGGCGAGTCCAAATCATTTACATGTGATCTGCGCTATATTCACGCCAGCGGATCGATTGTGTGGGTAAGCGCTCAAGTCTCTGTTTTCCAGAATGACCCGCAGGGAGGCATCCTGATTATTGGAGTTGTTGAAGACATAACCAAACGCAAGCGGCTGGAAGAGGTTTTGCACAAGAGAGAGGCAGGCCTGCGCTCGGTGCTGGATAGTTCCATGGATGTGATCTACCGTCTGAATTTGCGTACCGGCCGGTATGAGTACGTCAGCCCGTCTTGCGAAGCAGTAATCGGGCATTCAGCCGATCAAATCATGGCTCTGGGCGCAGGGGCAATCCAGGTTTTAATCCACCCCGATGACCTGCCGGATGTGAACGCGAAGCTGGCACGTTTGGAAGTGAGCGGCAAAGAAGAAGTGGAAGGCCGCTTTATCAAGCGGGGCGAGTGCCGCTGGTTTTCCAACAGCATGTTTCTGGTCAGAGACAGCGACGGCCGGCCCCTGTATCGAGACGGCAATGTTCGCGACATCACTGAGCGCAAGCGCCGCGAAGCGGCTCTCGCCTTTATGGCGGACATACAGAATGACCTTGCCCGGCTCACGTCGGTCGACGAGATAATGCAGGCCGTCGGCTCTAAAATCGGGACATTCCTTGATGTTTCATTCTCTTTCTTCGCTGAAATCGACGAGGCGGGCAATCAAGGGCGATTAAGCTGCCTCTGGAACTCTGAAGACGTGTCCCGCCTGCCGGATACCATCAACTTCTCGGATTTCCTTCGTGCAGAGTTTTCCCGTACCTATCGCGGGAGTAAAACCATAATTGTTCGCGATACCGAAACCGACCCGTGCATAAACCCGGGGCCCTTCCGCGCCATCAAAATGCGCTCCTTCATTATTGTGCCCTTTCACCGTAACGCTGAGTGGAATTTTGCGCTCATCATTGCTGATTCGCGGCCGCGCGAATGGCGCGAGGAAGAAGTCGATTTGATCTGCGAAGTGTCCAATCGCGTTTTCCCGCGCATCGAGCGGGCCCGCATGGAGGAGGAACTCAGGGCAAGTCAACAGGACCTGAACCGTGCCCAGGCAGTAGCTCACACAGGGAGCTGGCGACTGGATGTCCATCGAAATAAACTGCTCTGGTCGGACGAAACCCATCGGATTTTTAAAATCCCGCAGGGGACACCTATGACCTATGAGGCTTTCCTCTCCGCAATTTATCCGGACGACAGGGAGTATGTTGACCGGAAGTGGACGGCGGCGCTTCACGGAGAGCCTTATGATATCGAGCACCGGATCATAGACGGCGATGCAATTAAATGGGTCCGCGAGAAAGCCGAACTGGAATTTGATGATAAGGGAACTCTGCTGGGCGGATTCGGAACCGTCCAGGACATCACCGAGCGAAAACGGGTGGAACAGGTCCTGCAGGAAAGTGAAGAGAGGTTCCGGTCGGCTTTTGACAAAGGTGCGGTGCCTATGACAATGACAGCGTTTGACGGCCGTCTTATTGCGGTCAATGCAGCTTACAGCAGGATGCTCGGTTATTCAGAATCAGAACTTGCCGGTTTGAATTTCTACAGCATTACCCATCAGGACGATCTCGCGGTAAACAAGGCCGGCATAGACTCGGTTGTGAGCGGCGAAAAAGATTCGTTCCGGATGGAAAAGCGCTATACCCGCAAGGATGGCAGGATCGTCTGGGTTGACATGAGCACGGCGTCCGTACGCGATATTGACGCTAAACCGCTCTATCTGGTTACTCACGCTCAAGACATAACAGAACGCAAGCAGATGGAGGAAGCCCTGCGGAGGTCCAAGGACCAACTGGAAATCAAAGTGCAGGAGCGGACATCCCAGTTATCGGAAGCAAATACGGCTTTAAGGCAATCCGAGGAGAAATATCGTGAACTGGTAGAAAGGTCCCAGAGCATAATTATGCGAATGGACCGGGCGGGGAAGATTACGTTCTTCAACGAATTCGCCGAGCGGTTCTTCGGGTATTCCCAGCAGGAGATATTGGGCCGCAATGTCGTGGGTACAATTGTTCCTGAAACAGAGAGCAGCGGGCGTAATCTCAGGACGCTGCTGAAAGATATCTCGCATAATCCCGAGAGGTATGCCAACAACGAAAACGAGAACATTCGCAAGAACGGCGAGATGGTTTGGATAGCCTGGACAAATGCCCCCGTTCGCGATGCCCGAGGAAAGCTGCTGGAAGTTCTCTGCGTGGGCAATGATATAACTGAACGCAAAAAAATGGAGGAGCGGCTGAGATCCATGGCGTCAGAAATCGTGTTTGCCGATGAACGCACGCGTCAGCATTTCGCCACAGACCTCCACGATACCGTAGTGCAGACGCTCGGCGCCGCCAAGATGAGGAGCCAGCTTATCCAGGACAGCATCCCGCCGGAAGCAAAGCCGGTTTTTACGGAATTGCAGGACATGCTTTCGCAATCCATTACCCAGTCTCGGATGATCATGGCCGAGATGAGCCCGCCGGTCCTTTATGAACTGGGATTTGTTCCCGCTCTGGAGTGGCTCACGGAACAAATGGAAAGCCGGCACGACATAGCCATTACTTTCGAGACCAACGCGATCGATTCCCGGCCGTTAGTCCATGAAATCCAGGTGCTCCTGTTCCAGGCCACCCGGGAACTTCTCATGAATGTCGTCAAGCATGCCAAATCCGACAGCGCGGTCGTGAAATTATCTGATGATGGCAGGCGTGTCAGGATCGAAGTTACTGATAACGGCACAGGTTTTGATAAAAGACAGGCATTCCGCACGGATATAAGCGGCGGAGGGTTCGGCCTTTTCAGCATCCGCGAGAGACTGCGCCATTTTGGCGGGGAGCTTAGAATCTGGTCTAAACCGGGCAAAGGATCGCGAGTGGTCTTGACTGTGCCGGGAATAATTGCAAAATGATGTCGGCAAACAGCTCCGCTCCTCCGTCATGGCGGCCCGGTGAATTGCGCAAATCTCAGTTTGGCGGATTAAGCTTTGCCCCAAAAAGAAGCGCCGGCCACCTTGGCAATTCATCAATTGCCGGTTAAAAAGCATCCAGTGTTTAAATCTATTCATCTCTCCAAACGTTACGGACCAGGTACTAAGGTTTTGGCGCATACTGAAATGAGGGAATCCCTCATTTCGGACAGCCCTCTTTTGGAGTATATATTTCTCAATTTTGCTATCCAAAGAGCAGCATGAAGCAGCCCACAGGAAGTAACACTGAACTAAAGCAGGCAAAAGAGGGCTTGCGTAAGAGCGAGTCGCTTTATAGCTCTGTTGCGAAGAATTTCCCCAACGGGGCCTTTTATGTATTTGACCGCGATCTGCGCTTTCTGGCCGTAGACGGCACAGCTTTGGATAAAATAGGATGGAGCAAAGAACGGCTCGAGGGAGCATGTGTTAAAGATTTGGACGAGGAGACCAGGGCGATTATCGAGCCTCGCTTTCGGCGGGTCCTGGCAGGGGAAACACTCAAATTTGAGACGGATTACCGAGGAAGAACTATCCTCTCCGACTATGTCCCCATCAGGGACGATCGCGGGGACATAGCGATGGGCATGGTGATCGCAGTTGACATTACCGAGCGCAAGCAGGCCGAAGAGGCGCTGCGGGAAAGCGAGGAAAAGTACCGTCAGCTCGTTCAAAACACGACTGCCGTTATTATCCGCATGGACCTGCAGGGCAGGATTATTTTCATTAATGACTATGCCCAGACCTTTTTCGGTTACTCAGCAAAGGAAATCCTCGGCCGGCGCGCGGTCGGCACAATCATTCCGGAACGGGAGACCACGGGCCGCAACCTCGCAGCCATGGTCGATCAGATTATCGCAGATCCGGACCGCTTTCATACGAACAGCAATGAGAATATCAGGAAAACGGGCGAACGCGTCTGGGTGGAATGGACCAACAGCGGCATCTATGACCGCGAGGGCAGGTTACGCGAATTCCAGTCCGTCGGCATCGATATTACCGAGCGAAAGAGGGCTGAGGATCTTCTGCGAAATGAAAAGTTGCGGCTCGAAATTGCCCAGGAATCCGCTCAGGCAGGGACTTTCGAGTGGGACATTCAAGAGAACAAAACAATCTGGTCAGATCAGTTAAAAGCCCTTTATGGCTTTGCG
>JBDKTK010000330.1:0-2678 GCA_039680225.1 Syntrophaceae bacterium | reverse complement strand
CCATGCTGGCGGCTGTAATATACGGCGTGCATTTCCGTTACCCTCCCGATTGCGCCGGGGGTGTACTGCTGAAGACCGGATTTAAGTGTGACCATATGCGCGACCTCCTGGCACGACATCCTGATGGACGGGTCCACAGAGACACTTAGTTGTTTGTATATATAATCCGGGCGGTTATGAAAAGACAAAAAACAGGGAATCAGGCTGAACGATCAGCCCCGGAAAGTCAGGAACATCGAAAGCGCCGCCGCCCCCATCCCCAGGAAAGCGAGCCACACAAAAAAATTGGAAAGCGCGCTGTTTGCATATTTGCCCATTACTGTTTTGCTCCCCGATATCCTCAGGATGAGGTAGATAAGCGGCACGGCCGCGACCCCGTTCAGGACGGCGGCGTAAACCAGAGCCTTGAATGGAGATACCCCGATAAAATTCAGGAGCAGCCCGATTACCGTGGCGCCGGTCATGATCAGGTAGAAATAGCGGGCCTGTTTGAATTTGAAGTCAATCCCGCCTCTCCAGCCGAACGCCTCGGCAACGGCATAGGCGGCCGACCCCGCAAGCACGGGGACAGCGAGGAGGCCCAGGCCTATCACTCCGGAGGAAAAAATAATTTTTGACAGGAGGCCTGAATGAGGGAAGGTTTGAACAAGCGGTTCCAGGGCCCTGGCCGCATCGGCCGCGGTTTGGATATCTGTGATGCCGTTTTTGTGGAGGACTGTCGCGCCTACAACGAATATGCACCAGGTGGCGATCTCGGAGGAAAGCATGCCGACGGCATTGTCCATCCTCATGTCTCTGATGTAAGGACCGATATAAGAATCAATGTGAGGACCGGATATCCTGCCCCGGACGGGTCTTCTCCTGATTTTTGCCGACCTCTGTTCTTCGACTTCCTGCGAGGCCTCCCAGAAAAACATGTACGGCGAAATAGTGGTGCCCAGCACGCCCGTAATGATGAACAGGAATGCGAAACTGGGCTCGATATGGGGCAAAAATGTGGCCGTTAGTATCTCGCCCCATGGCTGCTCAATAATTATCACCGACAAGGGGTAGGCAAAGAGGGCAAGGGTGAGCCATTTTAAAGTCCTGGAATACTGCCTGTAAGACGTGAACAGTTCGAGTGAAACGATGAGGCCGGTGAAGACGATTGTCAGCAGCCACGCAGGGACTTCAAATATCAGCCCGGCGGAGGCGGCCATTGCGCCGATGTCCGCGCCGATATTGATCGTGTTGGCTGTCAGGACGAGGACAATCACGGGAAACAGGACATAACTGCTGTAATTATCCCTGACAGCGCCCTCGATCCCCTTTCCGTTGACAATCCCGATGCGGGCGAAGCACTCCTTGATTGCGATCATCAGGGGGAGGATGAACAAGGCCGTCCACAGCTGGCCGTATCCGAACTGCGCTCCCGCCTGGGAACAGGTCGCTATTCCCGAAGGGTCGTCGTCGGCTGCGCCTGTGATCAGGCCGGGCCCCAGCTTTTTCAGGTAGTCTTTCCAGGAGTGCTTGTCCTCCGCCATATCCCGCCTTTATTAGCATCCGGATCAGATAATCATAGGTGAATAGAGAAATAATATCTATCTCAAGACAGGGGAGGGCGCGTTCAGCGGACCCCCATCCGGTCAGCCAGCTGTTCGAACTCGTGCGACAGTTCCGGCAGAGTCGGGAGACCCAGTTCTTTCAGTTCACTTTGGACCCTCCTGGCAGCCTCGGAGCTCAGGTCGTCCTTGAACCTTTTGACGACCTCCCCGGCGGATCCGTACTCCTCGTGGTATCTTTTCTTTGTGCTTTCCGTGGCCTGCCTGGCATCTTCGAGTTTCTTCCTGGCAGCATCGCTGTGGTACCTGTCGGCGGATGCTTTCAGGACCGGGTCAAATGCCTTGCTGTCCAGGAACTTAAGCAGCTCCTCACGTGCATTCTTTTTTTCCGCCATATCCAACTCCTCATTTTTTTCGGAAAATATACCGGAAGGCCGATGCGGGCGGCAATCGGGGAAGCCCTTACGGAATCGGGGTTTTATAAGTATAATTATAATCTTCTTGAAGAATGTTTAATCAATAAACCGGCTGAAAGCATTATTCCTGTTGACTTTCACCGCAGTGAGCATACAATTGTTTGAGTAAAATAAGTATGTGTTTGGTTGAGAAAGGAATGGCGGCAAGACGCATCCTATTACCGCTTTTGATTTTATTGCTGCTGGCGCCGGGAGTCCTTCCCGCAGCGGAAATGACCCTGCGAAACGCCCCCGTTCAGCTGTATTTCAGTCCCCGCGGCGAGTGCACCCAGGCAATCACCAGGGAAATTTCGGCGGCAAGGTCGGAGGTCCTTGTCCAGGCGTATTCGTTCACTTCCGCCCCGATCGCCAAATCGCTGCTGGACGCGCACAAACGGGGGATAAAGGTCGCGGCGGTCCTGGACAAGAGCCAGAAAAAGGAAAGGTACACATCCGCGACATTCCTGTCCAACGCGGGAATTCCCGTCCTGATCGATGCTGCCCATGCGATCGCACATAACAAGATCATTATCATCGACAGGGAGACTGTCATCACCGGGTCCTTCAATTTCACCAAAGCGGCCGAGGAGAAGAACGCCGAAAACCTGCTCATCATCAGGTCCCGGGAGCTGGCGGCTAAATACATCGCCAACTGGAACGAGCACCGGACGCACTCCGAGCC
>JBDKTK010000329.1:0-7435 GCA_039680225.1 Syntrophaceae bacterium | reverse complement strand
TGCGGATGAAGGGCGCTTCACGAAATTTGTGCCCGCTTCAGGGGCCGCCACCAGGATGTTCCGTGACTGGAGCCTTTTCCTGGAAGGACAATGCCCCGAACCTTCCCTGGAGGAGTTCTTCTCCAGTCTTCGCCTTTTCCCTTTTTACGATGATCTGCGCAAAGCGGCTGCCTTCAACGGTGCTGATCTTGAAAGCCTGATCGGGAAAAAAGACATAAAAGAAATCCTGAGGCTTATCCTGACCCCCGCCGGGCTTGAATACGGCTCGCTTCCGAAGGCGCTCATCCTGTTTCATAACTACCCGCAATGCCCCCGGACTCCGCTGGAAGAGCACCTGGTGGAGGGGGCGCTTTACGTCCGCGACAGGCAGGGCGTCTGCAGGGTCCATATAACTGTTTCCCCCGAGCATGAGGCCAGGGTCCGGGAATTCCTGGACAACTGCACGGCTTTTTACGAAAGGCTGTTGGGGGCAAGATTTCTTCTGACCCTGTCAACGCAGAGGCCTTCGACCGATATCATTGCGGCAACCCTGAATAACGAGCCGTTCCGGGGGCCCGGCGGCGATCTCGTGTTCCGCCCGGGCGGGCACGGGGCGTTGCTCCCGAATTTGAACTCCATCGATGGGGATATCATTTTTATTAAAAACATCGATAACGTGGTTAAGGACGCCCTCAAACCCGTGATGGTGCATTACAAAAAACTCATCGCCGGATACCTGGTAAAAATACAGCGGCAGGTCTTCGAGCACCTGAGAGACCTCTCGGCAGGGGCAGACGGTTCCTTGCTGGAGTCCTGCGCCGCATTCTGCCGGGAGAAACTCAATATATCAACTCCGCCCGGCTGGGACGAATTCGGGACGGACCGGAAGCTGGAATATCTTTTCAGGATGATGGACCGGCCCATCCGTGTCTGCGGCATGGTCCGCAACGAGGGCGAACCGGGGGGCGGCCCTTTCTGGATAGAAGACAACGGCGGCGAATCCCTGCAGATAATAGAAGAGGCGCAGATCGACAGGTCCGACCCGGCCCAGGTGAGGACCTGGAAAGAGGCCGCCTATTTCAACCCGGTAGACCTGGTGTGCGGGGTCAGGGACTTCAGGGGCAGGAAGTTCGACCTGGCGAGGTTTGTCGACCTGGATGCCTTTTTCATTTCCCGGAAAACGCAGGACAATCGGGAAATAAAAGCCCTTGAGCTTCCGGGTTTATGGAACGGGTCCATGGCGTTCTGGACCACCATTTTCATCGAAGTTCCGGTTGAGACTTTCAATCCGGTAAAAGAAGTAAAAGACCTGTTGAGGCCCCCTCACATGGATTGAACCGTCAGACCAGGAGCTTTTCCAGTTCCGCCTGCTCGCAGGGGCGCGCCGTTACAATCGTTTCGCGGCCCTGGCTGATGCATTTCAATTTTATTTCCGTGCCGGCCGGCCCGTCGCTGTACCTGGCGCAGACAGAGGCCGCAAGCCGGACCGCTTCTTCGCTCCCTCCATGAGGGACGAGGACAAGCGTCCCGGGGAAATCGCAGGCCGTGATCAGGGTATCGTCCTGCCGGGCAAGGGACTTGAGGGCCGCATTATCCTCCCTGTTTCTCCCTGCGATTATCTTGTCGGCGTCCGTCCGGAAATGCCGGCCGGATTTGAGCAGCCTTATGTCCCTGACGTCATAAGGACCCTTACTGAAGAGGTCTTTCAGCCTGTGCGAGAAGCCGGGGTCGGTGAGCAGGCATCCGCCTGCCGGGTTTACATAAAAATCGATGCCCCAGTTTTGCGCCATTTCCATCTGCCTCTTCCTCCCCCGCCCGTTGATGTCGAGGAGCATGTCCCTGTCCACCTTTCCTTCCATTTCGGGCAGCGTTTCCGGAAGCAGCCGGGCGCTCAGGGGCCTGAGGATATACTGCTCAAAGCCTGAGTTTTTCGCGACTATATGCAGCGAATTGCGGTTCTGCGACATCGGCCTCTGGCCGAGCACTTCGCCCGTGAACAAAAAATCCGCCCCGAGTTCCTGCATCCTCTCTCCAGCGCAGTTCAGCATCAGTGCATGACAGTCAATGCAGGGGTTCATGTTCTTCCCATACCCGTAACGGGGATTTTTGAGCATCTGGAGGTGGACTTCCGTGATATCGAAGACGATCAGGGGTATCCCGATTTTATCGGCTGCCATCCTGGCCCTCTCAGGGCCGAAAAAAGGGGTTTCAAAACTGATTCCTGTGACTTCAATGCTCTGCTGCTGGATGACCTTTACGGCGAGGATGCTGTCCAGGCCTCCCGAGAGGAGGCCCAATGCTTTGATTTTCTTCAAAATAGTATCTCCAAAATCGAATCGCGCCATTATAAGGCAAAAGATAAAAAAAGGCCATGGTCCGAAGACCATGGCCTGGTTTAATTCAGCAAGCGACTTGGATTAGCGGCCGCTGGCGAAGTTGTCTCTCATCAGCTCCCTGGCGATGATCATTCTGCGGATTTCGGATGTGCCGGCGCCGATTTCCCACAGTTTTTGATCCAGGAAGTGCCTGGTTACCGCGTATTCCTGGCAGTAGCCGTAGCCGCCGTGGATCTGGATCGCATCGAGACCGATCTTGGTTCCCATCTCGCCGCAGTACAGAAGCGATGCAGCTGCCATACGGTCGAGATCGGTGCCCTTCCCACCCACTTTGGATGACAGGCTGTCGCAGAATGATGCGGCGCTGTAGGCCATCCATTTGGATGCCAGGTAGCCGGTGTACATATTGGCAAGTTTCTCCTGGATTGACTGGAAGGAGGCGATCGGTTTTCCGAACTGCACTCTCTCTTTTGCATACTTAAGGCTCAGCTCGAGGCAGGATCTCATGGAACCGAGGGTGCAGCCGCTGAGGGTGATTCTCTCGGTGCACAGACCGCTCGTAAGAACGGAGACGCCCTTGTTCAGGCCGCCGATCAGCTGTGTCTCGGGGATTTCCATATCGTCAAAGGTGATCAAACCGGTGGGGGATGTCCTCATGCCCCATTTTTTGATCTTCTCGCAGGTGAAGCCTTTCGCTTTCTTGGGCTCGAAGAAGAATGTCGAAATCCCGTGGGGGCCTTTTTCCGGATCTGTCTTGGCGTAGAACACCATGAAGTCCGCGACCGGGCCGTTGGTTATAAAGATCTTGCTGCCGTTGATGATGTATTTGTCGCCTTTTTTCACGGCCTTGGTAGCCATGCTCATGGCGTCCGATCCGGCATTGGGCTCGGTGATGCCGAGGCAGCCGATCCATTCGCCGGTACAGGATTTGGGAAGAACCGCAAGCTTCTGCGCTTCCGTGGCGTTCCTTCTGAAGTTGTCAAAGCACAGGGTCTGGCTGGCTCCAACTGTCATTGAAAGGGCATTGCTTACTCTTGCGATCGTCTCGTATACGAGCAGGGTTTCAACATAACCCAATGCGGCTCCGCCGTATTTCTCCTCGAAAACAATACCGTTTATTCCAAGGTTTCCCGTCTCTTTGAAGAGCGTTGCGGGCATTTCATCGACTTCGTACATATGTTCCATCTGCGGCTCCAGCCACGCATTGGCCCATTTGAGTACGCTGTCTTCAAGCATCTTTTGTTCTTCTGTGAAATTAAAATCTAATGCCATATCTCCATTACCTCCCTTTGGTGTGAGATCCAAACAGCCACAAACAGTTGGCAAAAAGTTGCACTAAGCAACTCGCATTTGGTTTTAAATTTGAAAGAGCCCTGACGTTGGTTCAGAAACTCATTTTCTATACCCGATGGAGCGGAACATGTCAAGGCAAATCCCTCCCCTTAATCGCCGGCGCGGAACATTCCCGGCAATAATGCCCAACAATTCGTTGAAGGCGCGTTGTTATTCTGCTAAGTGATTTCCGCGGAGGCAGGTTTCGGAATGGAAAAATTCGGGCGCATAACTTTCATCCCCGGTTCCCGGAACGGCAGGTACCCGTCGTGCAATTCCCTTTTCATTGACGATGAAATCAGGGCAATAATCGATCCCGGTTCCGATGAAAACGAGCTCCTGGAAATAAGCCGCCTGAAGCCCGGCATGGTTATCAACTCTCATTACCACGAGGACCACCGGACATACCTGAATTTTTTTCCCGATGCAGGCCTTCTTGTGCACGGCGCGGAACTCCCCTGCTATCTTTCGATCAATTCATTTCTCGATTATTACGGCCTGCTCGGGCGCAGGCACGAACAGGCATGGAGGGAACTGGCGATTGACCAGTTCAATTACCGGGAGCGGCCCCCGGACCGGGAGATTTCCGAAGGCGACCTGATAGAATTCGGCGCGACTCAACTCAGGGTAATCCACACGCCCGGCCACAGCCCGGGGCACTGCTGCTTCCATTTCCCCCGGGAGGGGATACTTTTCCTGGCCGACCTCGACATGACCAGTTTCGGTCCCTGGTACGGAGACAGGGTTTCCGACATAGACCAGACGATCGAATCGATCCGGAGGATCCTGGAAATAGATGCGCAAATCTATATATCATCTCACGCGCAAATCATGAGGGGCGACATCAGCGCTCTGGCGCAGGCTTATATCGGCGTGATCGATACGAGGGAAAAGAAGCTCCTGGAATACCTTGCTGAACCGCGCACCCTGGACGAGATCGTGGGCCGGTGGATATGCTACGGCAGGCGCAGGGAACCGGAGTATTTCTTTGAATTCGGCGAGCGCAGCCTGATTAAGAAGCACCTTGAAAGGCTTGAAAAGCACGGGATTGCCGCACGTGGTGAAGACGGCCGCTTCAGCCTGACCTGATTTAAATGCAATTATTTGATTTTCATTCGGATTTTTGATATTCAATCCAACTCCAAAATTAGGAGGTCGCCATGAGTGTTTCCGATAAAGACCAGGCTTTCCTGCGCGAGGTCCAGAAGAAATTCGATAAGAAGGTCCGGGAAAACGAAATATCGGTCCTGGAATACTGGAAGGAAAGGCTGGACAAAATAGCCGCGATGAGGCCGGAAGGCATAGCCTCGCTGCAGCTGGAAATAAAGAAAGTCTCGTCAATGATGGCGAACCGGGTCAGGACGTTAAAGGAAATCAAAGAATGAGCATTATGAGGGACATCGTAAATTTTATTTTTGAAGTGGGAATGCTGCAGAAAACTCCGCGGTCGGGGTTCCAGTTCCTGGGCACCGGTTCCGAGTCCGTGGCCGAGCATGTCCTGCGGACGATTTTTATCGGCTATGCCCTTTGCAAGCTGGAAGAGGGAATCGATGAAGCAAAAGTCGTCAGGATGTGCCTTCTCCATGACCTGCCCGAAGCCCGGACCGGCGATATGAATTACGTCAACAAGAAGTATGTCAATGTGGATGAAAAAAAGGCGGTTGACGAGCTTGCCGCCACCCTGTTCTTTGGCGGCGAGATAAAATCCATAATGGATGAATTCAATGCCCGCCGGACGAGGGAATCACTCGTCTGCCATGATGCCGATCAGCTCGCCCTCATCTACCAGCTGAAGGAATACGGCGACCTCGGCAACAAGTACAGCCGGGAGTGGATCAACTTTGCCAGGAAAAGGCTCCACACGGAAAACGCCAGGAAGATGGCCGAGACCATCATTGAGACCGATTCCTCAGACTGGTGGTTCAAAGACAAGAGCGACTGGTGGGTCAACGGCAACAACCGCCAGACATGATAAACGCTTCACCTTCCCCAGCTTGTTTCCGGAACTATCCTGATTTTCACTGATAACGAGACTGCCGTTCTCTTGACAGGGTGGCAAAAATACCCTAAGTTACGTGAGTTTTAAGCGAGGTTTGTCAAATGGCTACAAAGAAAGAGAAGAAAACAGCCGAGAGGAGCGCAAAGAAAAAGAAGAAGACCGCCAAACTGATCATGCTCGTGGCTGCGGGTCTGTTCGGCGTCGCGATTGCGGCGTTTCTTATTTTCACCTATTCCGATCTGGTGACTTCCCCCGACAGAGGCGAATCGATTGCCAAAAGGGAGAAGATCAAAGCAAGCCTGTTTTTTTCTGATTCCAACGAAAGGTTTTTAACAGCTGAAACCAGATTTATCCCGAAAGGCAGAAATCAAACCGAACAGGTGGCGGAAGTTGTCAATGCGCTCATTGACGGCCCTCATACGGACCTTGTCAGGACCGTTCCCGAAAAATCCAGGCTGATCAACGTCAGGGTGGATTCAAACGGCGTTGCAATAGTCAACTTCGACAGCGCCATGATCGAGCACCATCCGGGCGGGAGCACGAGCGAGATTGCGACAATTTATTCCCTGACCAATTCGATCACCCGGAATGTTCCGGAAGTGAAAAAAGTGAAGATCCTGGTGGATGGAAAGGAATTGGAAACGCTCAAGGGCCATATAGACGCGCGGTATCCTTTCGCTCCCAACATGGACCTTGTTTCCAAGCAATCGGCCGGCTGAGCGTGCATTGCTTTTCGTGGTCTTGAAAAATGGCATCAAAAACAAAATTATCCAGGACAAGAAATATCGGCATTGTCGCCCATATTGATGCAGGGAAGACCACCCTCTCCGAGCGAATCCTATATTACACAGGCAAGACCCACAGGATGGGAGAGGTCCACAACGGCGAGGCCGTAATGGACTGGATGCCCCAGGAGCAGGAAAGGGGCATCACCATCACCTCGGCGGTTACCACCTGCAGCTGGAAAAATCACGAGATCAATATAATCGATACGCCGGGCCACGTTGATTTCACGATCGAGGTGGAAAGGTCGCTGCGCGTCCTGGACGGGGCTGTTGTGGTCTTCTCGGCTGTTGACGGCGTTGAGCCGCAATCCGAGACCGTCTGGCACCAGGCGGACAAATACGGCGTCCCCAAGGTCGCTTTCATCAACAAGATGGACAGGATCGGGGCCGATTATTTCCGCACCATACAAATGATGAAGGAGAGGTTCCGGTCCGTTCCGCTGATGCTTCAGGTGCCGTACGGGAAAGAGGACAGTTTCAAGGGGGCCTTCGATTTGCTGAGCCAGAAGATGGTTACCTGGGATGAAGATAACCTGGGCGCGAGTTTTACCGTTTCGGAAATCCCCGAAGATCTGGCCCCCGAGGTCCGCCAATACCGGGAACAACTTATCGAAACCGTGGCGGAAGTCAATGACGGCATTGCGACCAAGTACCTCGATGGCGGGGAAATTACGGAAGGGGACCTCATCCCGGCAATAAGGGAGGCTACGATATCCCTTGCAGTAGTCCCCGTTGTGTGCGGCACGGCGCTGCGGAACAAGGGCGTTCAGCCCCTCCTGGATTTGATCATTAATTTCCTGCCCTCACCTGAAGACCTGCCCCCCGTAAAAGGCATCGACCCCCGGACAGGCGGGGAAACGGAACGGCACAGTTCCGATAAGGAGCCGGTTTGCGCCCTGGCTTTCAAGGTCATCATGGACGAGGGCCGCAAGATGACTTACCTGAGGATATATTCGGGCAAGCTCAGGGCCGGCGAGGAGGTCTATAACGCTGGAAAAAAGCGG
>JBDKTK010000328.1:0-9450 GCA_039680225.1 Syntrophaceae bacterium | reverse complement strand
CGCGGACCACCTTGAGGCTCCTCGCTTCGAGAATCGCCGTCATCTCGGCCGCTCTCTCTGCTGGACGTAGGTGAGGACGAGATTGATCATGTATGCGAAAAGGAGCAGGATGATGCCGAGCGCTATCGCAATGTCGAAGTTGCCCCTGCTCGTTTCCATCACTGTCGCCGTAGTAAGGACGCGCGTGTAGCCTTTGATGTTGCCGCCGACCATGATGGAGGCGCCCACTTCGGAGATAACGCCGCCAAATCCTGCCATCACTGCGGCCAGCAGCGGGAGCCTCGCCTCGCGGATGAGGATCCTGACCATCTGCAGGCGGGTGGCGCCAAGCGCGAGGATCTGGAGGCGCAGCTTGCGGGGCAGCTGCTGCATCGAGGCAAGAGAGATGCCCGTGACGATCGGGGTGGCTATTATGGCCTGGGCGATGATCATTGCCGCCGGCGTGTACAGTATCTCCAGAAAACCGAAAGGCCCGTTCCGCCACAAGAAGATCGTGACGAAGAGCCCCACCACGACGGGCGGCAGGGCCATTCCCGTGTTGATGAGGCTTACGACAAACCTCCGGCCGGGGAACTGCGCCAGGGCGACGGCAGTCCCCACTGACATGCCGATAAAAAGACTTATCAAAGTGGCCGTTCCCGAGACTTTCAGGGAAAACCACGTGATACCCATGACCTCGGGGTCGAAGGTAAAAAGCAGTTTGAAGGCCTGGCGGATGCCTTCAATAATTATATCCATCTATTTGCCGAGGGCCTCTTCTTTCTTGCCGGCATCGGGGAAGAAGAGCGGTGAGCCGTACTTTTTCACTCCGAAGCCCTTGATAATGGCCTGGGTCTCCTTGGACACCATGAAGCTGGCGAAGGCCCTGGCGCCGGCAGCATTGACTTTGGGCCATTTCTTCGGGTTCACGTCGATCACATGGTAGATGTTGAGCAGTATGCCGTCGCCTTCAACGAGGACGTTCAGGCCGAGGTTCTTTTTGAGGGCAAGATAGGTCCCCCGGTCGGCCAGTGTATAAGACTTCTTCTCTGCCGCCACGGACAGCGTCTGCCCCATGCCGAGCCCTGTCTGCTGGTACCACTTCTGTCCCTCGTAATTCACACCGGCCGCCTTCCAGACGTCCTTTTCCTTGGCGTGCGTGCCGGAGTTGTCGCCCCGGGATATGAAAACACTTCCTGAAGCAGCGATCTTCCTGAAGGCCTCCGAAGCCTTTTTCATTCCTTTAATCTTTGCCGGGTCGGACGGGGGACCCACGATGATGAAGTCGTTATGCATGACGAGCCTTCTGCTCACACCGTTTCCCTCAGCCATGAATTTCTTTTCCGCCGCCGGTGAGTGGACAAGCAGCACGTCCGCTTCGCCTTTGGAGCCCATTGCCATGGCCTGTCCGGAACCTACTGCGATGGTTTTCACGAAATAACCGGTCTTTTTTTCAAAGACCGGCAGAAGTACGTCAAGAAGCCCGGAGTCCTGGGTGCTCGTCGTGGTGGCCAGGATTATATTCTTCTGCGCAGGTTGAGCCGCTGCGTAGCCTGATATGAAAACTGATAACGCAAGGACGGCTATAAGACAAATTATGATTCTCGCTCGTTTCATGTATTCCTCCTGTCCAAAAAAATTTGCTATTTCTTATTAAGGGCCTGCCACTCCTTCGAGTTGGGGAAAAAGAGAGGGGCGCCGTATTTGTCTTTGCCGAAGTCAGCTATAAGTTTCTGGCCCCTGGCGGGGTCGGTCAGCCATTTGGCGAAGGTCAGCGCGTCAGCATTGTTGACGCGGGGGAACTTCTTCGGGTTCACCGGGATTAAGGAAATATAATTGAGCAGGGCCTCATCATTCTCCACGAGAACGACAAGTTTTATGTTTTTTTTCAGCGCCAGATATGTTGCCCGGTCCATGAACACATAGGCCCCCTTCTCGTCTGAAAATTTTGTTGTCGGGACATTTCCCAGGGAGCCTTTTTCGTATGTTACGTACCATGGGCCGGAAGGCTTAATCCCTGCTTTTGCCCAGATGTCCATCTCGGCCACGTGGGTCCCCGATTTGTCGCCCCGGGTGATGAAGAGGGCCTGCTTCGCCGCTATAGCCTTCAGGGCCCCGGCGCCGGTCTTCATCCCCTTGATCCCCGCAGGGTCGTTTGCCGGGCCGAGGATGACGAAATCGTTGTACATGAGCGGGATGCGCTCGGTCCCGTAGCCCGCAGCGATAAATTTCTCTTCAAGGGCTTTGGCGTGGGCCATCACGATATCGACGTTTCCCTTTTCGGCTATCTTCAGGGCGGCCCCCGTACCGGCGCCTACGTGCCGGACCCGGATACCGGTCTCCTTTTCGAATCCATCCTCCAGGGCCCCTACAATGCCCGAGTCGATAGGCCCGATCGTGCTGGCGAGCAGCACAAACCCGTTGCCCGCCCAGCATAAACCCGGGATAAGCAGAACCATTGTGAACAATACAGAAAGAAACTTGCGCATGCCTTTCTCCTTTTCAGATAAGTGAGTACATAATTTTCCCCGAGTCCTCGAAACCGTAGCCGCCGAGGCGTTCAAATCGCTCGCGGAAGCCCGGCGACCTTAAAATATTCATGAGGGCCTGGATGCCCTTGTTGAAATAGGTGGACTGGTCCACGACCATTTCAAAGTTCTCACGCGTGAGGGGGATGAAGTGAAGCCCCATCAGACGCGCGACCGCAACTGTTGCCAGTCCCGCGTCCGCCCTGCCCGACAGGACCGAAAGCCCCACCTCCACATGGGTGTAGACCTCCTGGTCGTATCCGCTGATGTTCGCGGCCGGAATGCCGGACTGCTCCAGATGGTAATCCAGGAGCACTCTCGTGCCCGAACCTTTCTGGCGGTTTGCGAAACGGGCCTTTTTCCCCGCGATGTCCTCGATGCGGGAGATGCCGAGGGGATTGCCGGGAGCGGCGACTATGCCGATCTCCCTGCGAAAGAGATGAACAAGAACGGTTTTCAGGCCGGGCAGGTACTTCGGGATGAAGGAAATATTATAGGTCCCGCTCTCCTGGTCGAACAGATGGGTCCAGGCTATATCGGTGTACCCGCTGCCAAGCGCCTTCAGGCCCTCTGTGCTCCCGGTATTGGCGCAGAAGAAATAGAATTCGGGGTGCGACTGCCTCATTGCGGTGAGCAGGAAGTCCAGGACGGGGTCGTTGCTTCCCGATGCCAGGATGGCCCCCTCCATTGACCGGCTGCGCTCCTTGGCTTTTTTCAGACTGCCGCGGGCGCTCTCTTCTATCCACTCGTCGATAAGCTTCTTCGGAAATGTCCATTTTCCAGTGATGCGGCTGCCCGGAATTTTTTTTGCCTTGGTCAGCGCATATACCTGTTTCTCATTGATGCCCAGATAGGCGGCAACTTCCTTGGTGTTCATTATCTCGTCTGACATTTTCATGTCCTTATCAGGTTTGGCGATTTGAATTTGTTAACATGAATAAATAACTTATTTCAACCTATTCGGACAAAAAATTACAACCATGATACAGAACGGCAATCTCCTGAAGGCGCCCGCCGCAACCCGAAATTATCCTGGTCCTTTTCTGCGGCTTCTGAGGGTCCCCCCTCCCCTTACTTAAAGTCATTTCAGTGTTTTCGACGGGATAAATCAGGTCTGCTCCGATAGCGCGAGCCCTTCGTCAAGGTGAACAATCAATTCAAGAAAGTAGATGAAATCAACTTGGGAGGGCAATTTCGAAAGGAGAAAAGTTATGAGGAGACTGCTTTGGGGATCGTTTTTATTGCTGTTGCTGGTACCGGCCCTGGCGTTTGCAGCGCCAATTACGATTAACGGGACGGTCCAGGGTTTTAATTGCGTCTCGCAGGGCCGCACTTGCCCGATAGGCCAGGAAGACCCGCTGGTGGCAACGGAAAATGTTTTTGTCCTGCTTACCCCGGATAACAGGTACTATTTCGTCCCGAATATCGACCGCGCCGTCATGGCCCGGCATGTAGCCGAACAGGTGCAGATCAGGGGTGAGTTGATGCCGCAGCAGAGTTCCATCAGGGCCCAAAGCCTGGCAGTGCAGAGGAACGGCCAATGGCGCGTGGTCTGGAGTCCGCAGATGCAAAGGACCTTTACGGACCCGGGGACCGGGGCTTATCCCTACCGGCAACCATGAAACAATTACGTGCGAAGGGCTGAAGGAGGCGGACGCCTCGCCTCCTTAGTCCTTTCCATGTAACCGGCTAACCTCAAACGCATTCTCATTTCAGAAATTTCGAAAAATAAAATCAGGATTGCACCTATAGAAGATTGCGGCAATCCGTAATTAAATGAACTTACAATAATTAATCAACAACGCTTTCCAGGCAGATATTTAAAAATAAAGGAGGAGAAAAATGAAAAGATTATTGCCGATCCTTGTTTTATGTTTTGCCCTCGCGCCGGTTTTGGCGTTTGCAGCGCCTGTAACCATTCAAGGCACAGTTCAAGGATACAACTGTGTATCCCAGGGACGGACCTGCCCGATTGGTCAGGAAGACCCGTTGGCCGCCACGGAAAGCGTGTTCGTTGTCCTTACGCCCGATAACAAGTACTATTTCGTGCCGAATGTGGACAGGGCTGTTATGGCCAGGCATATCAATGAGCCGGTCAGGGTATCTGGAGACCTGAACCCCCAATACAGCTCCATCAGGGCGACTAAGATAGAGGCCCAGCAGCAGAGCGGCAGATGGAGAACAATCTGGACGCCGCAGCAGCAGGACATCTTCTCTGATCCGGGAATCGGGCCGTATCCTTACAGGCAGCCTTCAGGGGGAGGATAAAATCGCTTGATCCAGGTAAAAGGGGGTGATAATCACCCCCTTTTTTTTCAGGAATGGATAACTTTGTCCTGCAGATTTTTCCAGGTTCTGTCCGAGTACCAGATATCCACGAACTCGAGGATCGACTGTCTTTCCCTGGCCTTGATCGCATCTGCCAACTGCGACCTGAGGAGCTTTTTAATGCTCGCGAAAGCGGCGGGATCCTTTTCGCTGAAATCGCGGGCCGCCTTTTCCGTTTCCATTTCCAGCTCCGCTTCAGAGCAGACCCTGTCCACGAGGCCGAGTTTCAACGCCTCCTCGGCTGAATACATTGCCCCCGTATATGCGGCGACCTCTGCAGGCCTCTGCCCCAGCCACATTTTCAGCAGGTCGACGCTCCCCGCGAACAGCGACGAGCCGAAATTGATCTCGTTGAGGGAGATCCTGGCCTTGCCGGATACCATGATCCTGTAATCGCAGGCTATTGCCAGCATGCATCCCCCGGCTATGGTGTGGCCGTTAAGTGAGGCAATCACCGGCTTGGGGTACATGAAAATCAGGCGGTAAAGATCGGTGAACTTCGTCAGGTAACGGATGAAATCCTCTTTCGGGTAGCTGAGGAATTCAGGTATATCAAAACCAAACGTGAAAAATTTCCCTGTCCCGGTCAACACGACTGATTTGACGGCCGGGTCTTTCGAAAGATTATTGAGCCGCTCCGTCAGCTCGTCGACGACTCTTTCGTTGATTGCGTTCACCTTGCCCCTTGCCAGGGCTATCCTGGCTGTGCCGTCATTAACGGCGCACTGGTGAAATTCCATAACACCCTCCTGTTTTGTCAAATTTCACAGAGCTCCCGCGGGCTCATTGTGATCAGCTCGTTTGAATCCTCTCCGATTAAAACCATATCCTCCAGTTTGACGGCCCCGAACGATTCATCGAGCATGTGCATGTCCAGCGCGATCACCTGTCCCGCCTGAAATTCGCCGTGCCCGCTTTCCGAAAGGACAGGCGGCTCGTTCAACTCCAGCCCGATGCCGTGGCCGATCATGCCCGACCTCCGTCCTCTCCCGAAAGACTGGAACTGCCCGGACCTGCCGAGATGCTCGGCCCTGGCAAAAGCGAGCCGGCACAATTCGCTGCATTTCACTGCCGGCCTCATCCTCTCGATCAGGTAATCGGCAATGGTTTTCAAATCATCGTACATTGCCTTGATTTCCGTTCCTGCACGGCTCAGCACGTAAGTGCGCGTCTGGTCCGCATGGTACCCGTTCGCCATGACGGGGATATCGATGATGACCGGCTCCCCTCTGGATATTTTTTTTCGCGACGGCCCGGCCGGCATGGACGGGCTCAAGCCGACGCCGGTGATCGTATAAACGACGCCGCTGTTCTTCAGCAGGTTTGTCCCCGACCCGATCGGCCCGCGGCTCATGAAAAAGTCGGGGAGCCTGATAAAGAAATGGCCCTCGTGGCCGGCCCGCCGGTGGGCGTCTTCCGTGACAGCCGCGAGTTCGAGTTCCGTCATCCCCTCCCGCAGGGAAGAGACGACTGCCTCATGGCCCTTGTGCATTATGGCGCAGGCGGCGCGCAGCCGGTCTATTTCCAGGCTGTCCTTCCTTTTCCTCTGCTCCAGGACAAGCGGAGAGACATTGCTGAATTGGAATCCCGAAAGTTTGGTCGACATGGACTGGAACTGGAGCATGGGAATGATGTCCAGCTCCGCTCCCAGGTTCGCTCCGCCGGGGAAAAAATCCTTCAAATCGCCTATACCGTTGCACGGGTGGATTTTATTTTTTTCGATGAAAGCCTCCTCCCGGGCGAAGTCCATCCCGCTCCTTACGAATAAGCCGTAATCCGAAGATGTTACTGCAAGGTACGAAGGCTGGGCCGTTCCCGTATAGTAGAGCAGGTTTCTCGAGTAGCTCAGGATTGCGCCCTGTAAATTCCGGGCCGAAAGGTTTTCCTGCAGGACTTTCATGCGATTTTCCAAAGGGGTCACCTCCTCTCCGGCAGAACTATAACAAAGCGCAAAACTGCGCCTTCCGCCGAAAGGGCCGCTTAATACTTTTAAAACTGTTAAGCATTCAGCGACGGCCAATACTTGAATGGTTCAGAAAAGATAAGATGCCCGCGGCGTGGAATGGTCAGGCGACGGGTGGGCTTTGGTCAAAACATGGGTGGGGAATTCTCAGCAGGCAGGTAATGCTTATCTCTGTTCCAGCAGGGCTTTCTTCTTCCATACGTCGAGGACCGCCGCCGCGATTTCCTCGGGCAGCGGGCGCAGGCCCCGCTCGTAGTTGGACAGGGTCTGGCAGGAAATACCCAGGCGGCGGGCAAGCTCGGCCTGCCTGAGCATGTAATCGGTCCGGAATTTCCTTATCAGGGCGGGGTCCTCCGCAATCTGTCCGGGTGATTCGGGAACATTAAGGGGCAGTAGCGGCTGCGGGAGCTGCTTGACGGCGGCCCGCCTGTTTCTCAAAGATACAAGTTTCTTTTTTGCAGGGCCGATTTTCCAGATCTGCTCGGAAAGCCTGACCGTGATCGGGGTTTCCAGCCATTTCCTGAAATAGCCCTTGATGCGGTTCGGCGGCTCGGGGATGAGCGCCTCGTCGAGGATCCCCAACTCCTGGAGACGGCGGTGGGACTCTATGAACGAATCCACCGTCTGCCCCGGGTTGCGCCAGTTTACGTCCTCGCCGCAGAAGTCCAGGATCGTCAGCGGAGTCGCCCGGGGCTGGGAGCCCTTTTTGCCCGCCGCGATCCCGATCAGTATCCAGTATGTGCCCAGTTTCTTCGTCAGCGCCTCGTGGTAGGGGCTCAGGCGCAGCAGCGAGCGGCTGTAATACCCGATCCACCTGAGACCTTCCGGGTTAAGGAAGTGCGAGAGCGCCTGCCCGCAGCGGTAGCGGAAGGCCGTCCAGGAATTCCTGTCGTCCCTGTACTGGACGTCGACTATGTCGAGGAGCCGGTCGGGCCGGCGGGCGCCGAAGCCGATCGTCCCGCCCTTCGTATAGTCCCGCCAGTACATTTTCAGCCTCAGGTCGGCGATCCGCAGGACCTCGTCGCGGAAATCCCCCAGGAGCTTGCGGCTGCTGCCGTGGCGGACGCGGACCCCCCGGAAGCGGGAGATTTCGCTCAGGCTGATGCGGGCGATGTCTTTTCCCGGGTCGCGCAGCTGGGCGATCCGCGACATCAGGATGAGAAAAATATCGGCCGTTTCGACCGAAAGCTTTTTCACCGAATCCCAGAGGCTTCCCGCGTAAATGAAGCCGAGCCTCGGGGCGTAATAAATGGCCTTGGAAAGGTGGAAGCGGTTGGCAAAGTCGGGCGGCGGCGAGCAGAAGAACACGATGTTGCCGTCGCGGGATTCATATTTGAAGAAAGGCCGTCCGTGGTCGTCCGCCGTCCAGTGGCTTTTGGGGCCGCCCGTGTAGAGGGCCCGCAGGGCCGCATGGATTACGGGGCTGACGGGAATGGGGAATTCGTCGCTCGGGGCGCGAAACCTTTCAGGTATGTCGGGCGATTCCCTCTCGAACGAGAACCCCGGGTCTTCGGGGAACAGGTCCGAATCGGGTCCCGATGTCAGGTCGGTTTTTTCGGGGTCTTTCAGCATGAGTCCGATCGCGTGAGAAGCGTTTCTCTTTCTTACCCCTGCCTGGTTTGAAAATCAATTTTATTTAATCAGATCACGCCCTCAGCACTTGACCATGTAGACGGCGAGGCCGCCCTGGGATGTTTCCCGGTACTTGGCAGGCATGTCTCTGCCGGTCGCGGCCATTGTCCTGATGACCACGTCGAAGCTCACCTGGTTTGAACCCTGCGTTTCCACGCAGGCTATCAGGAAGGAGTTATACGCCTTGACGGCGCCCATGGCGCAGCGCTCGATGCAGGGGATCTGGACGTAGCCCCCGACCGGGTCGCATGTCATCCCGAGGTGGTGCTCCATGGCGATAGAGGCCGAGTCCTCCACGACCCGCATCGAATTGCCCTGGGCGTAAGCGAGCATCGCCGCAGCCATGCTGGCTGCCACTCCTATCTCGCCCTGGCAGCCGGCCTCTGCTCCGGCAATACTGGCATTGTGCTTCGCAAGGAAACCTACGGCTGCCGCTGAGAGGAGCCCTTTGCGCAAATCCTCCTGCGGGCACTTCTGGTTGAACTTGAGCAGGTAGGCAATTGCCGGCATTACCCCCGCAGAACCGGCCGTCGGCGCCGTGACTATCCTGTGGCCCATGGCGTTTTCCTCGGCGGCCGCCAGTGCGTATGCGCTCAATCGGACCAGGAAGCGCGCCTCGGCCTGTTTTAATTTTCGGGCCTTTTTATTCAGGTCGTAAGCTTTCCTGTACAGGCCGATGGGGCCGGGAAGGAGCCCTCCCTGCTTGAGCCCGCCCCGGACGGAATCTTCCATGGCTTTCAGGATGAGGTCCAGACGGCCGTTTATTTCCTCTTCATTGCTGCCGGTAATTGCCTTCTCATTTTCCATGATGAGCCTGTGAAGGGGAATCCCGTTCTTTTCAAGCTGGGCCTTGAGCTGTTCCATGTTGCCGTAAGGGTAAACGGGTATGCCGCGCTGCGGCTCGGTCCAGCCTTTCCACTGGATAAAGCCGCCGCCCACTGAATAGTATTCTTTTTCGAGGACCACGCCTTGCCCGCCCAGCAGCCGCATTATTATTGTGTTGCTGAACGGGTAATTATG
>JBDKTK010000327.1:0-6358 GCA_039680225.1 Syntrophaceae bacterium | reverse complement strand
GACTATCTCCTTGACCGTGTTGTTGAGAACAAGGTTGATCCCGACCCCGGCAAGGCGCTTCGCTATTATCCCTCCCGCTTCCGAGTCGAAAGCGGCGCTGAGGATCCTGTCCGCAAGTTCCACAACGGTTATTTTCATGCCCCGGTCGTGGAGGCTCTCGGCCGCTTTCAGCCCGATGAGCCCTCCGCCCAGGACGACTATCTCCCGGACCTTTCCCGTCAGGCTGTCGAGCCGGCGGGCGTCGTCCAGCGTTGTGAACACGTAAACGTCCGGACCGTGCCGGCCCTCTATGGGAGGGATAAAAGGGACGCCGCCGGTCGCGATCAGGAGTTTGTCGAACGCGATGACTTCCCCGCTTTCCAGGACAACCTGCCTGGTCCCGGTCCTTATCTCGGCAACTGTCTTTCCGAGCAGGGCGGCGACATTGTTTGTTTCGTAAAAATCCCCGGGCCGGTAATAAATATCCTTCTCCCGAATCTTCCCGCTGAGCAGGCTGGAAATCAGGGGACGCCCGTAAACCCGGTGGGGCTCGGAAGAAATAACGGTAATGGGGCTTTCCGGGTCGACGGACCTTATGGCCTCGATTGCTCCCACGGAAGCGGCGCCGTTTCCTATTATCAAATGATGCATGGCTTACCTCTCTTCAAATACAAGCGCCCGGTTGGGGCAGGCGTCAACGCAAGCCGGAGTCTTCCGGTCGGGACAGCAATCGCATTTCATCGCCTTGTCCTCAGCGGCGTTCCTGCGGATCACGCCGAAGGGACAGGCCATTATGCAGGACCAGCAACCGACGCATTTGTCCGGGTCCTGCCTGACAATGCCCGTGGATGCGTCTTTCACTATCGCCCCCGCGATGCATACGTGGAGACAGGCCGGCTCATCGCAATGACGGCAATTCACGGAAAATGTGAGGGGGCCTTTTTGCTCCACGATATTGCGCGATGCGGGGCGCGGATAAACATTTTTGAATGCCTTCACAGCGTCTTTTGCCGGCGAATGCTCAACGATGCAGCCTATTTCGCACAGGCGGCAGCCGATGCAGACTTCTTCTTTCTGATAAACGCGTTTCATTCTGTTTCCTTTTTGGCGCGCCAGGCTTTCGGCTGTAACGCGCCGTCCGCTTGAGTTCTCTTTCAGCCGGCTTAAGTCGGCGTGCCGGCTATGCGCCGGCGTGTTTTATCCCGAGGACCTTGAGCTCTTCCTCGTTCAATCCGATCCCCCTCAACTTCTCCCGGTTGCCCCGGAGGCTTTCGATCGCGTTCAGACCCATGCCGCCCAGCATTTCCTGGATCTCGTGGCCCCACGCCCGGACCAGGTTGGCAAGCCTCTCATGGGCTATATCGGGGTTGATCCTCTTTGCCAGATAGGGGTCGTTGGTCGCGATTCCCCACGGGCATTTCCCGGTATAGCAGCGCTGGCAGACGGTGCAGCCGACTGAAATAAGCGCGGCCGTCCCGATGTAAACAGCGTCCGCTCCCAGGGCAATGGCCTTCACCGCATCGGCGCTGCAGCGGATGCCTCCCGCCACGAGCAGGGATGCGTGGTTCCTTATCCCTTCCTGCCGGAGCCGCTCGTCCACGGAGGCAAGCGCCAGTTCAATCGGGATGCCGACATTGTCCCTGATCATCGTGGGGGCGGCGCCGGTCCCGCCGCGGAAGCCGTCGATCGTGATCACATCCGCGCCCGCCCGGACCATGCCGCTGGCGATTGCAGCGGCATTGTGGACTGCCGCGATTTTCACGAACACGGGTTTCCTGTAATCAGTCGCTTCCTTGATGGCGAAGATGAGCTGCCGCAGGTCCTCGATCGAGTAGATGTCGTGGTGCGGGGCGGGCGAAAGGGCGTCCGTGCCGACCGGGATCATCCTGGTCAGCGATATCTCCGGGCCGATCTTCTCTCCGGGGAGATGGCCGCCTATCCCGGGCTTCGCGCCCTGTCCGATTTTTATCTCGACCGCAACGCCCGCATTAAGGTAGTCGCTGTGGACGCCGAACCTTCCGGACGCGCACTGGACGATGGTGTTCTTCCCATAGCGGTACAGGGATGGATGGAGCCCCCCCTCGCCGGTGTTGTAAAGGGTGCCCATCTCCTCGGCGGCCCTCGCGAGCCCCTTGTGCACGTTCAGGTTTATGGAGCCGTAAGACATGGCCGAAAAAACGATGGGGTACTCAATCGATATCTGGGGAGTGAAGCTGCTCGCGAGCTTCACCGTCCCGTTCTCCTTTTCAACCCTGATCACATCCGGCCTGGCGCCCAGGTACGTCCGCAGTTCCATGGGCTCCCGGAGCGGGTCTATGGAAGGGTTCGTCACCTGGCTGGCGTCGAGGAGCATCTTGTCCCAGTAAACGGGGTAGGGATAGGCATTCCCCATGCCGGTCAGGAGGACTCCTCCCGTGTCGGCCTGCTTGTAAATGTTTTTGATGAACCAGGGCTTCCAGACCGCGTTGTCCCGGAATTCGGAAGGGTTCTGCCTTATCGACAGCGCGCCCGTCGGGCAAAGGGCCTCGCACCTGTGGCATCCCACGCACTTGACATCATCCGCAAACACTTTGCCGGTTGACTCGTCGTAAATGTGGGCTTCATATGAGCATTGGCGCACACAGACCTGGCAGTCGATGCATTTCGCGGGGTCGCGCTCGATCACGAAGTCGTTGTATTTTTTGCTTGGAGCACAGTAAAGCACAGCCGGTATCCTTTCCAAGATTCCCCTCCGGTCGCCGTCAGGTTTCCGGACCGGGGCATTTGCGGCGGGCATCTGGAGAAAATACGGGTGCTTGGCCGCAATCTCTTTATAGCAAAAGGCAGGCCATCCTGGAAAAATCAACGATGCAGAGGGTTTGCATTCAAAAACGGCGTTTTGGGTCCCGGAATTTTCAACAAAAATGTTGGGCGTGAAAAAGATTAAAAACACAATTGTTGGAACTTCCGGGGCATGGTTTGCGGCAATGGTGTTTTGATGACTGGTATTTATTCGCGGTAGATAAGGTTCACATAGTTGTCGAAAATCAATTCAAACTGGGCCGCCATGAACTGCTCCTGCTCGCGGGCGGTCCGGCGCAGGGCGTCGCAGTCGATTCCGGACTGGTCGAGCCATTCGCGGTCTCCCTCGATCCACTCGCAAACATCGTTGTATGCTGCCGCAAAGTTGTCGAACTGAAACCCCACGATATGCGGCCTTCCCCTTAATGAAAAACTCTCGACCTGGCAATCGGCCGAAGTCGCAAGGATTTCCATTTCCTTGGGGAAGGGCGGCGCCACGGCCTGCGAGTGCCATTTGAAAAGATTGATGGTGTTCGGCAGGTCATTGAAGACGGGGTGGTTCCTTCCGTCCCGGGTGATCTGTCCCTGGATGAATCCTATGCTCCTGCAGAAGTTGGGTTCCACCCTGGCGCCCAGCGCGTCGGCGAGGAGCTGGTGCCCCAGGCAAAAGCCGAGACAGGGCTTGTTGAGGCCTATTGCCCTCCTTATCGCTTCTTTTTCTTCGCGCAGGTATGGATACCGGTCTTCTTCCGAAACATTGGGCGTGCCGCCCAGAACGACAATTGCATCAAACCCGGAAATGTCCGGAACGGGTTCCTGCCAGAGACAGGCCACGTTGAGCTTTATCCTCCTTTTGCGGGCGGAGTTAACGAGGTGCCGGCCGGGCTTTTCCCATGGGGTATGCTGGAGGACAAGAAATTTCCTTCTCATCAGCTCGTGCCCCGGGCTTGCGCTTCCAACCTGTTTTTATGTCTGGAGCCTTCAAAGCAGACCAGTTCCCTGGAGAGTATGTCCGCCATCAGGGTCATATCGGGGACATTGAATATCTTGACGACCGGCCGGTACTTCGGTTCGATCAGTTCCGAGTGCTCCTCGTAGCGGTCAGGCAGGCCCGGGGAGAACACGACATTCGGCGTCTCGGGGAAAATGGCGATATAGTAAATGTCATTTTCCACCAGGTCCTGGAAAAAATGCGTTCCGAACGAGAGGTCCGGCTCCATGCCTTTCTGCTTGTACGCGATTTCACCCAGGATGGACATGCGGCTTATCTCCGCAAACGTCACCGGGACCCCGAGGAACGGCGAGGACGAGCCCCACCGGCCGGGGCCGAGCAGGAAGATGGGATTTTCGCTGCGGTCCGCAATTTTGCGGTTGAGGTTGCCGATAAGCCTCGCTATACCGTAACGGTCGGAACGATGCAGGTTCGCGTATTTCTCGGGATCCACGTAAATGATCTTCCGGACCGGCTGGGAAATGGAGCCCCCCATGAAATTGCCCTTCTGGCTCAGGAACACTTTCGCTTTCTCCACGGCGGGGATCCTGACCCTGCGCGGCCGGCCTTTCGTCTGCAGCGGCCTGCACTGGAGGAGGTTGATTTTCAATTCCCCGTCGGGCGAGAAATTCACCGTGAACTCGGTGTCCACGGGGTACCGGTATGCCTTCTCAAGCGTCTTCAGCATATCGGACATGAGGGGGACAACCCTGGTTTCTGTCATCATTTCGTCGAAGGTCAGGACCCACGAGCCGTTGTCGCCGTAGCCGCCCCCGTAACCTGAGGAATTGTCCCTGATGCCTATCAGGTCCAGGCGCGAGTCCACACCTTCTTTTATCAGGTCGTCCAGGTCGACTGTCTCGAACCTGTTCTTTTCGACGTTGATCACGTCGACTTCATGCTGGGAATATTTCTTCGTGTCCTCGATCCCGGCATGGGGCTTCATCAGGGGGTTGTCCAGGGCGACTATCCGCGGGTAGTCCCCCACATCCCTCATGACGGCGCGGGTGCCCAGTCCGTGCACGAGCCTCAGCATCCCCGCTGTCGGGTCGAGTTCCGGAGACCAGGTGAAGGGATTGCGCGAAAAGCCGACCCCGGCGATCTCCGGGAAGAAGTAATGCTTGCGGGAACAACCGGACACGCGCTGCACGAGCAGCGACATGAGCTCGTCCTTCTGGTCGAGGCCGTGCTGGAGGCGGTAGACAAGGGCGCTCTCGTTCATGGAGCTGGCGTAGATCCTCCTGACGGCCTGCTCGAAATATTCGTACCGCATTTCCGGCGAGCCCTGGTTCGGGCAGAAAATGCTTTCATACTTGCCGGCGAAGGCGTTCCCGAAGGCGTCTTCCAGCAAACTGCTCGAGCGCACAATAATGGGCGACTGCCCGTAATACTCGAGCATTATCTGGAACTGTTCTTTCACCTCCTCGGGGAAAGCGCCCTTGAGGATGCTTTCCCGCAGCTGCGCCGCCATGGAAAAATATTCCTCGCGCGTCCTCTGGCGCATGAACATCTTCCAAAGGCCGTTCTGGACGATATATGAATAGAAGATATCGGAACCTATATAAAAGGAATCGTGCTGTTCCAGCCTGCTCGTCCATTCCGGCCGCTCGGTTTTCATGATGCTCCCGGCGAGCAGCATGCCGACGGTCTTTCCGCCCACGAACCCGGAGCCGATCATCCTTTCCTTGATGCGCAGCAGGTCCGCCAGCGTCAGGTATTTTTTGGCGAGGGCCAGTATCCTTTCCTCTCTGCCGATCAACAGGGGGCTTACCTGGTCGACCATTTCCCGGGCGCGCTTTGATTTCGCTTTCTGGGGAGGGCCCTGGGCCAGCATGTCCTCGATTTCTATGAAGAGCCTGTCCCAGTAGTCCAGGTTCCTCCTTGACAGCCCCAGGCCTTTTTTCGACATGTGCAGGAAAAGGTCGGCCGCTTCTGAGCTGTTGATGATGGGCACGAATTCAGCATCCTTCTTGACGTGCGGGAGGAACATGGTCGGGGAATACCGGCCGGATGCCTTGAGCGGATGGATGCAGGAGCTGCCGTTGAATTTGTAAATCTCGAGCAGGACCTGCGTTGTTTCCCTGATCCGGGCGATTGTCTTGAAGGAATGGCTGTTCCTCAGGATGGCGAAGTAAGCCAGCGTGTCCATGTCAAACAGGTAGGGACAGGTAATGAGAAAGAAGTTCCCGATCATCAGGTCGGTCGCCCAGGCCGAAAGGAGGTCGGACAGGCAGTCGAAAACATAAAAAGTTTCCCGGCCTTCTTTTTCGATCACCTTGTGGAGCTGCAGGGAAAAGGATTCAAACCCCGCCGTGGCGTCCAGCTCATGGATGATTATCCCGTTGCCCCGCTCAAAGAGGGCGGGGTGGTTGCCGAACCTGATGTAAACGACTTTCCGTCCGTCATTCAGGGCCGCCTTGACATACGGGTAAACATATCCTTTGTAATCGTCAATCTCGTCAACCTGCCAGACGACATTGTCGCCGGCGCGCAAGTCGTCGATAATTTTATCAAGGCCCTTCAGGCCAGTTGTGACGCGGTCGTATTTCTTCATTTTGATCACCTTTAATGTTTTCTCTGCAAAATTAATACCCGGCACGGATTTGA
>JBDKTK010000326.1:0-2247 GCA_039680225.1 Syntrophaceae bacterium | reverse complement strand
ATCCTGCAATTAATTTTCTATTTCCAGAAGAATTCCTTTTTAACCCTTCCGTTTTTATCGAACCCGACTCCCTCCATCTCCAGCAGGGCCCGCTTCATTTCCAGCCCGCCGCCGAAGCCGCCGAGGCTGCCGTCCGAGCGCACCGTGCGGTGGCAGGGGATGGCCAGCGGAAAGGGGTTGTTCGCCAGGGCGCTGCCCGCCGCGCGCGCCGCCCCGGGAAATCCCGCCTTAGCGGCGAGTTGTGAATATGAAAGCACTTTTCCTGTCGGGATCTTCGCTTCCTGGAGAAGAATGGATTTCTGAAATGGCTGCAGCCGGTCAAGGTCCAGCATCTGAAGCAGGCCCTCGCAGCCCAGGCCTTTCATGCAGTTGTCGAGCGCCTTGCGGACCCTGTCCGGAAACGGCCCCTGGGCAGCGCCGGGGAAATCAGCGAGGACGCGCTTCAGCGTTTTTACATTTTTATGGGGCAGGTAGATGCCCGCGATCTTATCCTTCCCGGCGAGGACCACGCCGATCACGCCGAACCGGGAGTCAAGCAGCGAATACCATTGTTGTGCCATAATACTTTCACCCCCGCCCGGCAATGCCGGGCATCATAATCCATTTTCTTCAAACAGCTCCCCGAGGATCCGGGCGGCGTTTGCAGTCAGGTCGCGGCAAGCCAGGAATTTTTCGCTTTTATGGAACTTTTCTCTCTGCTCCTGGTCCCTCCAGTCGACGCCGGCTATGTCGCGGCACAGGATGCTTCCATTGCCGAGTTCTTCCCGGAAACGTTTCTGGAACCTGTGCCCGAGCACCCACTTCCTGAAATCCTCCGTTTCTTCCGCTGAACTCCTGCTGTACGCCACGCCAATGGCTGCCAGCGCGCCGATAACGGCCCCGCAGACCTCGCCCGTCGCCGTCAGCCCTCCTCCGAACGCGCCCATGGCCCGCATGAGTTCAGGCGTCACTTTGCCCTGCAGCTTTTCCTGCCCGACCGCAAGAACGGCCTGGCTTCACTGGAACCTCTGGAGAAACAATTCCCCCGCCTTCGCCGCCATTTCATCAGGTTTCATTGACGCGCCTCCTTATGGTTTATTTGGTCGCCTTCACCCTGACGCTCAACACGGCTTCGACAGCCTTTTCCACGGACTCAAATGACAAGCCGTCCGGGAGCGGCAGGCCTCTGGCCCACTCGACAGGGAACCGGCTCTCTTCCATGATTGCGATCTCCCGGAAACCGGCCCTCCGGATCGATTCCAGGTAATCGATTTTCAGCAAAGCTCCCGCAATGCAGCCTGTATATGCCTCAGCGGATTTCCTGACGTCTTCGGGCAGCTCCGCCGACAGGACGATATCGGAGATCATGATCCTGCCTCCGGTCTTCAAAACACGAAAGGCCTCGCGAAACACGGCGTCCTTGTCGGGCGAAAGGTTCACGACGCAGTTGGAAATAATCAGGTCGACCGAGCTGTCGGAAACCGGGAGGTCCTCGATATCCCCCCGCCGGAATTCCACATTCTTGAAACCGCCCCTTTCGGCATTGGCCCGGGCTTTCTCAAGCATGGCGGGAGCCATGTCCACGCCGATAACGCGGCCTTCCATGCCCGTGCGCGATGAGGCGAGAAAGCAGTCGATTCCCGCCCCGGAACCAAGGTCCAGGACGACATCGCCCTTTTTTATCTCGGCGAATGCCAGCGGGTTGCCGCAGCCCAGCCCCATGTTGGCGCCTTCCGGGATGGCCTGAAGGTCGCTGTCAGAATAGCCGATCTTCCTGCTGATTGACGAGGCGGTCATGCCGTTCCCGCAGCATGACGTGGGAATGCAGAACAGCGAGCCCTGCTCGGCTATCCGGCTGTAAACTATTTGAACTGTCTTTTTTATCTCTTCCACTATATTCGGGCTCCTCTCAGGTTGCGATGTCTTTCAGCATCGGGCCGATGAAGTCCCTGACACCCGACGACAGCTGCTCGGCCTTGATCAGGGTCAGGCAGCAC
Source organism: Syntrophaceae bacterium (assembly GCA_039680225.1). Lineage (GTDB taxonomy): Bacteria > Desulfobacterota > Syntrophia > Syntrophales > UBA4778 > JBDKTK01. The sequence continues at coordinate 271 of JBDKTK010000326.1, read as the reverse complement.
ACCGCGCCGTCTTTTTCCCAGCTGATGAGGGCCAGCTTGTCGCCCGGGGCTATTTTGGCCCTGTCCCGGAGGTCCTTGGGGAGCACCATCTGTCCCCTTTCGTCGACGCTGATCAGGGACTCTATCCGGCAGCAGCCCTGTTTTTTTTCGCTCTTGACGGCCTGGCCGGCAGCAGCCGCATTCGCTGCAGGGTCCCGGCCCGAGGATTTCTTCTTCATTTCCCCTCCATCTGAAATTTATATTAATCAGAATATTCTGAATTGTCTGAAAT
>JBDKTK010000325.1:0-4930 GCA_039680225.1 Syntrophaceae bacterium | reverse complement strand
CCAAGGCGCCGTCCCGCTACAACCCCCTGGGGAAGCCGGCAGTTACCAGAGAGCGGAAGAACCTGGTCCTCAAGCGCATGGCCGAACTCAAGATGATCACGGGCAAACAGGAAAAGCAGCTGCGGGCCCGGCGCATCGCCGTGGTCCAACCCGGGGGAGCGCCCTATTATATTGCCCATATCCGCAGCAAGTTGATTGAGAGGTATGGAGGGGACATAATCGAACAGGGCGGGCTGGAAGTCATCGCGGCCATGGACCTGAAGATGCAGCGGCTGGCCGAAAAGGTCCTGCAGGAAGGCATCGGACGGGTTTCCCCGAAGCTGCAGGGGGCGATTCTGTCCATGGACCCGCAGACCGGGGATATCCTGGCAGTGGCGGGAGGCGTGGATTTCAAACGCAGCCCCTATAACCGAGCGTTTTTTGCCAGGCGCCAGCCCGGCTCGGCAATCAAGCCCCTGATTTATGCGGCCGCTCTGGAAAAAGGGATCACGGCCGGCAGCATCTGGAATGACGCCCAGACCGCCTGGCCCGGCAGCGGGCAGGGGGCCTGGACGCCGCGGAACTACGGAAACGAGCATTACGGGAACCTGTCCCTGCGGCAGGCCCTCGCTTACTCGAACAATATTATTACAGTCAAACTGCTGGAAACCATCGGGGTCGCCGAATTCGTCCGCTTCGCCGGAACATTGGGGCTTCCCCTGCGTTCGCCCAACGACCTCTCCCTGGCCCTCGGGACCGATGAGGTGACCCTGAGCGACCTGATGCTGGCGTATGCCCCATTCGCCTCCGGCGGGTCCCAGCCCCAAATAAGGACCATTATCCGCATTTATGAACGGCACCGGAACCAGTGGACGGAGGCGCCCGTCGAGGTCAAGCCTGTGCTTTCCCCCGCCGTTGCCTATATCGCGACCTCGATGCTCAAGGATGTCCTCACGTACGGCACGGCGAAGTCGCTCCACGGCTTCAGCCGGGAACGTCCGGCCGCCGGGAAGACCGGGACCACTGATGAATACCGCGATGCCTGGTTCATCGGCTACACGCCCCAGGTGATCACCGGCGTCTGGGCCGGTTATGACATTCCCAAACCGATGGGGCAGGGTTTCACGGGCGGGGCCGTATGTGCGCCCATCTGGGGACGCTTCATGCGTTCAGCCCTGGCCGGCAGTCCGGCTGCCGATTTTCCCAGGCCCGATTCGGTCGTATCCGTCCTGATCGATCCGACGACGGGCTGCCTGGCCGTTCCGGAATGTCCCAGGAAACAGGAGGAACTCCATATTGCGTGGAGCGGGCCGGCCGCATACTGCACAAAACACGGAGGGCCCGCCCTTGCCCCCGCGCCGCCTGCAAATGTTCCCGAGCTGCTGAAAGATCCTGAAGCTTTCCATAAGCAATAAGATTTTGCAGATGGGGAAAAAGCACCTTGTGATTCTATCGCTTCCTTCCTGAAAGAGAGCATCAGACAATTTGGGTGAGCGTACTCCATTTCAAACAGAATTCATTGACGCCAGTTTTCTTAGCGCTTGCCAAATTTCCCATACTGGTAATCCTCAAATAAATTAGACGAGTTCAAAATTCTTTGAAAGCTTTTATCTGGACAATTGAAGATGATTTTGAAATATATGTTCAAAGCTGTAATTGGTAAGGAGAAGGGAAGGTGAGATGAAAAGACCGGGATATGGGAAAATTGCTTTTGACTGCACACCCTTTCAAAAGAGAGAGCTTAAAAGAAGCGTTGCTTTATTAATCGGCTTAATTTTCTTTGCAGCGATGACAGGCTGCGCCGTTACGGGCGGACCATTAATAAAGACCTCGTGGGAAGGACAGCTTGGCGAGGTAAAGGATCTGCTGGACAAAGGCGCTGATGTGAACGTGAGAGGGGGCTGTGGATTATGGACTGCGGGCGGCGGTACGGATGCAACACCATTGTATTGCGCCGCGCTTGCCGGCCACATGGAAGTAGTAAAGCTGTTGGTTGACAGAGGCGCTGATGTGAATGCCAAGAATGCGCATGCTCTGCGCGCCGCCGTTTATGCACGAGATCCCGGCATAGTGAAATTCCTTGTTGAACATGGTGCTGATGTGGATTACACAATGGCAATGTGGGGAAGCCGTAAAGATTCAAAAGATGATCTTGCTTTCCTCGAAAGAATTGTTGAGAAGCAAAAGAGACCGGTGCATGCCGACCGCTTTGCTGCCGGTGTTTCCCAGGGGTCGTCGGCGGTCATTAAATCGGATATTGACGAAATGCCTGGAGTAAAAAGCAGGCGAAATAAGAATGCCTATGCCATAGTGATAGGCATTGAAAACTATCGGCAGAAACTTCCCGCGGCAGATTTTGCAGAACAGGATGCAAAGCTTGTAACTGAATATCTCACTAAAGTTCTGGGCTACCAGGGAGAAAATGTCGTCACCTTATTGAATGACCGGGCGCTGAAGAGCGATTTTGAAAAATACTTTGAGAAATGGCTCGGTAATGTCGTTGAAACAGGCGGGACAGTTTTTATCTATTACTCCGGCCATGGCGCCCCCAATCCAAATACCGGTGACGCCTACCTGGTCCCCTACGACGGCGACCCCTCTTTTATAGACCAGACGGGGTACTCATTAAGGAGAATGTACGAGAGTCTCGCCAAGCTGCCGGCAAAAGAAATCATTGTTATGCTGGATTCCTGTTTCTCGGGTGCTGGCGGCAGGTCTGTTATCGCGAAAGGCTCCCGGCCCCTTGTAATGAACGTTCAGACAAATGCCTCAATACCAAAGAACATGAAAGTCCTCTCTGCTTCATCAGGCAGCCAGACAAGCTCTACTTATAATGAAAAAGGACATGGTCTCTTTACATATTTTATGCTCAAAGGGATAAAGAATGAAGATATCATCAGGCCGGATGGCACCATAATGATTGACGATCTGTTCAGCTATCTTAAGCCTCAAGTGGAGCGAATTGCCCGGAGACAATACAATAACGAACAGTCGCCGCAGCTGCTTGAGTCAAAATAGATATAAATGTGTCAATTAGAAATTCGTGCCTTCTTATTGAAATATGAATAAAACTTTAATAGGTGTAAGAGATAATATCTGCCCCAATCTGATATTTTTGAACTCTTCCCCTAAAAAGTCGAAAAAACCCTTGATGCAATGAAAAAGGCAACGGCGAGAATGGGCCTGATAAGGAGTTCGTCGGAGTCGTTGCCGTACCTTTCTTAATAATCAATTCGTCAATCCAAAAAGGATTTCGGCAAGCCAGGGATGCGGGGAAAAATAGAGAAGCCGCCGTTTTACGCGGTGCCGCAATGGCCGGCCATTCACCATACCATGTGCGGTTTGCAGATAACGACCACGGGTCAACTGCTGGATAGAGAGGGTGCTGTGATTCCCGGATTGTACGCCGCGGGAGAGGTAACCGGAGGCGTTCACGGTGGCGATCGGTTGGGGAGCTGTGCCGTTACTGATTGTATCGTGATGGGAAGGATAGCTGGGAAAAACGCAGCGGCTGAAAAGGGCTGACACCGTTGATTTTCGCTCTACCGGGAAAGCAGGATCAGAAATGGCCCTGCTTTTTCTTTGCCATATTCTAAAAGTAATCGTGATCCTTTTTGCCTGTCCTGGAATAAAGATTTGTATGTATTCTCAACTTTCAGCCTGACTGGAATTTGATCATTCTCCTGCTGATTATCCCGACGATCAAAGTTGAGTCCTAATCCAACTTACGCCGTCTATAGGACCTGCCCCCCGAAAATAGTGCCATTCCCAATTAGAGTATGCAATAATCCGACGCTCGAAAAGGAGGCACCAGATGAAGCAGGGCAAGTACACCGAGGAGCAGATCGTAAGCATTTTGAAAGAGGCGGATGCCGGTATGAAGATCGGCGAGCTGTGCCGCAAATATGGATTCAGCGAGGCCACCTATTACAATTGGAAAGCCAAGTACGGCGGCATGGGAGTCAGCGAGATAAAGCGGCTCAAGCATCTCGAGGATGAGAACCGGCGGTTGAAACAGATCGTCGCTGACCTTACGCTTGATAACCAAGCTCTCAAAGCAGTTATAACAAAAAACTTTTAAAGCCCAAGGCACGAAGAGAGGCAGCGGTTTATATCATGAACGGCTTTGGGCTCAGTCAGCGCCGTGCCAGCACTCTGGTTGGCCTCGGGCGAAATACCCTGGGGTACGAACGCCAGCCGGATCGGGACGAGGACCTTCGGACAAGGATGAGAGAGCTTGCCGAGCAGCGCAAGCGATTTGGCTGCCGCAGGCTTCATCTGCTTCTTAAGCGTGAAGGGCTCGTCGTTAACAAAAAGCGCACGGAACGGATTTACCGGGAGGAAAAGCTTACTATTCGAGTCCGCAGGCGGCGAAAAGGCGCAGCACAAAGCCGTGTTGAGCTGCCAAAAGCCGAGCGTCCCTATCAACTGTGGGCGATGGACTTTTTACATGATGCTCTGCATACAGGACGAAGATTCAGACTGCTGCCGATCATAGACACCTATACGAAGGAATGTTTCTGGATTGAGGCAGATACGTCGATTGGTGGCCAGCGCATCATACAGGTTCTGACCCGGATAGCGGCGATTCACGGATTACCGGATCAGATAGTAGTCGACAATGGCCCTGAGTTCATCAGCAACGCCGTGGATGCCTGGGCTTATACACATGGGGTCAAGCTTCAGTTCATTCGCCCCGGTAAGCCGGTCGATAATTGTTACATGGAGAGCTTCAACGGCAAATTCCGTGATGAATGCCTTAACGAGAACTGGTTCATAAACCTCGACCATGTCCGAAGTGTTGTCGAGGAATGGCGGGTAGATTATAACCAGAGCCGGCCACACAGCTCTCTGGGGGATCTTACTCCCGCTGAATTTAAGCAGCAAGAATTGTTAAAAAATGTGCAGAATCTCTAATTGTAATTGGCACTAACAATGGGGGTAGGTCCTA
>JBDKTK010000324.1:0-16248 GCA_039680225.1 Syntrophaceae bacterium | reverse complement strand
ATTTGACGCGCCGGTCATCAGCAGATGGAAACCCAGCTGCCTTTCGGGGCAGCCCAGGGCCAGTCCCATCAACTGGGTGAAATAAAATACAGGAAGGCCAAAAACTGCGCCGCGGCGCTTTTCAATTTCCTTCTGCCGCAGGTCAAGGTTCGCCTGGCACATCGGGCAGGCGACCGCTATCGCCTCCGCACCCGCCTGCCGGGCGGATTCCAGGACATCTCCCGAAAGTTCGAGCGCAATTTCCGGCTCTGCCGCCGAGAGGCTCCCCCCGCAGCACTCGGATTTGTGCGGCCAATTGACCATTTCAGCCCCCAGCGATTGCAGTAAAATGTCCATCATCCGCGGCTGCTCGGCATCGTCGAATTTCATAACAGCGGCGGGGCGCGCCATCATGCAGCCGTAGTAAGCCGCCAGCCTGATTCCGCCCAGGGAATTTTTCATTTCCGTTTTTATGCGGGCAGCGATTTCTTTTTTCGAGAAGACCTGGAGCAAATGAACTACCTCGATTGCGCTCCCCATGTTAAGCCCCGTCTGCTCCTCAAAATCTTTCCGGATTTTTTCATTCGCGTTCAAATCATGAGAGGCAGTTTTCAGCCTGTTGAAGCACCCCGCGCAAGCCGTGACAATCCCGCCGTACCCCGAATTGGCAGCAATGGCCAGGTTGCGGGCGCTCAGGTGGAAAGCTGCATTGCCGTTCCGGCTGTGGGCGGCGCTTGCCCCGCAGCAGTTCCAGTCCGGAACCTCCCGGAGCGTGATGCCCAGCCGCCTGCAGACGGCATTTACGGACAGGCCGTACTCGCGGGCCAGGCCGTGCAGAGAGCATCCGGGGAAATACGCCAGTTCCATCACAATCCCTTCAGGGCCTTTCGAACTTGATCTCCGGCCTTGACCCCCGGCGTGAACGGGTTGAGTTTTCCTTTGAAGAACAGGCGGATGCCGGTGCCGAAATCGGACCACAGGTTGCCTGTTTTGACCTTGTACCGGATGAGGAGGAAAAGCTCGGAGACGCGGCCCCGCCGGGCGATCTCGCCCAGGAAGAGCCTGTTGAACAGGTCCACAGCGGGCCGCTTCGGGGCGATTTCACGCTTGACCGCCGCTTCCCTCAGGTAATCTATAATTTTCGGAGTGTCTATCCCGGAAGGGCAGCGTTCCAGGCACAGCCGGCAGGAAACGCAAATGGAGAGGGCGTCCATTTGCAGGAGTTTCGCTTCAATAAATTCGACATCTCCCAGCCTGATCATCTGGATGATCTTGCGCGGGGTGAAATCGAAGTGGTGCCCCGTCGGGCAGCCGCCGGAACATTTGCCGCATTCGTAGCAAAGGTCGAGGTCGACCCCGCAGGCCAGCTCTATTTCCTGCCGGAGCCTGTTTTCCGATGCGGTTATTTTCAGAGGCATTTTTACCCTTTCCCGGGCCCGCCCGATGCCTGGCCCAGCAAGGTTTTAGAACAAAAACAGGAACTGGGCAAGCCCCCATTCGCCCACAGCGGCTTTCCGGATATCCAAAACCTTATGTTTTGTTAAAGCCCCGCCAGCGCCCATTTCAGTTTTCGGATAATTTTCAAAATCTGTCATTCTGCTATTTTGTTTATAAGTCAGGGATTCAAAGCATGGCAAAAAAACTCCTCATCATCCAGCCATCCCATTACCGGAGCCGGTCAGACCCGACCGTGATCAGGAGCAGGAAAAGGAAAGTCGTCCCGCTCACCCTGCCGTACCTCGCGGCCCTGACTCCCGCGGATTGGGAAGTGAAGCTGATGGACGAGCAGCTGGACGGGGTCGATTTCAATGCTGCCTGCGACCTCGCCGCGATCACGGTCTGGACCATCAATTCCCTGCGCGCCTATGATATTGCCGACCGCTTTCGGGACAGGGGTATACCCGTGATCATGGGCGGGCCCCATATCTTTTTTCACACCGCAGAGGCTGCCGGGCACTGCGACTCCATGGGGATCGGCGAGGGGGAAGGTATCTGGCGGGAGATGCTTGCCGATGCGGAGTCCGGCCGGCTGAAAAAAATATACCGGTCCGGATTCCTGCAGGACCTGGCGGGCCTGCCGCTGCCCCGCTACGACTTGCTGGACATGAAAAGGTTTGGGATCTTCAAGACATTTTCCGTCCAGTCCTCCCGGGGCTGCCCCTTCAAATGCGAATTCTGTTCCGAGCGCTTTTACCTGGGAGAGCATTACCGCTTCCGGCCCGTCCCGGAGGTGATAGGGGAAATCCGCAGCAGCGGGGCCGGAAACGTCCTGTTCGCCGACAGCAATTTCGGCGGGAATACCGGGCACGCCATGGACTTGATGAAAGCCATGGTCCCGCTGAAAATCCGCTGGTCCGCCCTCTGGCCGGCCCGCCTGTGCGGGAACAGGGAATTCCTGGACCTGGCCCGGCGCAGCGGCGTGCTGCATGTCAACATCGGGCTGGAGAGCGTCAATCCGGAGACACTTGGGGAGATGAACAAGAAGATGAACGTCATGGACTGGGACGGCATTTTCCGGGAAATGGGGAAAAGGGGGATCAGCTATTCGCTCAACTTCATTTTCGGCTCGGATTCCGATACGGAAGGCGTATTCGCCGCCACCCGCTCCTTCCTGATGCGCAACAGGGTGCCGGCGGCCTATTTTTACATCCTGACTCCCCACAAGGGATCGCAGCTTTATGAAAGGCTTGAATCCGAGGGCCGCATCATCGACATTGACGGGCTCGGCAGGTGGCCCGGAGCGACCTGCCGCATCAGGCCCCTGCACTTCACCCCGGAAGGACTTGTACAGAATATAAAGGGCCTTCACCGGGATTTCTACAGCCTTAAATCAATGCTGGCCCGTCTTCCCCCGCCCTTTTCAAAATCCGCCCTGGCCTCATGGATGATAAACATGGCGGAAAGGAAGAGCTTCCGGACAGGGGCTGAGAACTTCAGCGATCTATAAAACCCTGTCCGCCTGCAATGCCCTTCTGACAGCCTGGGCCAGTTCCTTCACGGGATACGGCTTCATCACGAATTCGCGGATGCCCAGCTGTTTTGCCTCGTTTTCCGAGATGAGTTCGCTGTATCCGGTGCACAGCATTATGGGAATGCCGGGGCGTATTTTAAGTATTTCGACCGCCAGGTCGGCCCCCGTCATACCCGGCATCGTCATATCTGTAATGACAAGATCGAATTCGGCGGCCCGCGCGCGGAACGAATCAAGGGCCGCCATGGCGCTGTTGAAAGTGACAACAGTATACCCCAGCGATTCCAGCAGGTCCCGGCCCATTTCGGAGATGATTACCTCGTCGTCTACGAACAGGACCGTCTCGGTCCCGCGCGGGATATGCTCCTTGGCGTTTTCAGGCAATGCCGGCGGCGTTTCAATTGCCGGCAGCAGAACGATGAACGAAGAGCCCTGGCCCGGATCGCTGCGGACGGTTATGGCGCCTCCGCATTCCTTTACTATCCCGTAAACAACCGACAGGCCCAGGCCGGTCCCCTCCCCCTTCTTCTTGGTCGTGAAGAACGGGTCGAATATCCTGTTTATTACATCCTTCCCTATGCCGCGGCCGGTATCATTGACCCTGAGCTCGACATAATGCCCCGGGCATAGGTCGGGATCGAGATCGGGGTCTCTGCCCGAGACCTCCGTATCCCTGAGGCTGATCCCGAGGATACCGCCCCGGTCGCGCATTTCATAGGCGGCATTTGTGCAAAGGTTCATGATGACCTGGTGGATCTGGATCGGGTCGGCAAAGACAGCCCTGGTGTCGGGGTGTATGTCGGATTCGATCTCGATGGTCGACGGTATCGACGCCCTCAGCAGTTTCAGGGCTTCCTTTACCAGGGGGCCTATGACAATCGGCTTTACCTCTTTTTCCTGCTGGCGGCTGAAGGTCAGAATCTGCGATATCAGGTTCTTGGCGCGGCCGCAGGCATTGATGACCTGCTGGAGATAGCGGCTCAGGTTCTCGTTGTATGTCCTTGTCATCGTGAGTTCCGTGTAGCCCATGATAGATGCCAGGATATTGTTGAAGTCGTGCGCAATCCCGCCCGCCATGGTCCCTATCGCTTCCATCTTCTGGGCCTGCAGCAGACGCGACTCCAGGTTCTTGCGGTCAGTCATATCCTGGCAGGTGCCTTCGTAATACATGAGGTTGCCGCTTTTATCCCTGACAGCCTGCATGTTCACACTCAGCCAGACGCTGCTGCCGTCTTTTTTCCTGAACCGGTCACTGTGGAAATCGCGGACAGACCCTTGCTTGTCCAGCAAGGCGTTTATTTCGGAGAGCACCTGGGGGTCTATAAAAAAGTCGACCGACTTGTCATTTATCGAAGCGATCATCTCCTCGGGCGAGCTGAACCCGAAGATCCGGGCGAGGGCCGGATTGGCGTTGAGCAGGCGCCCGTCAGGGGTGTTCTGGAAAATTCCCTCGGCGGCGTTTTCAAATATGGACCGGTATCTCTCCTCGGCCACTCTCCTCTCGGTTATGTCCCGGATGGCCTCAATAGCGCCAACGATTCTGCCCTTGGAATCCCGCAGGACGGCCGCGGTTGCGGAAAGGATGACTCCGCCGCCGTGCAAGGCAGGCATAATCGCTTCCCCGAAGAGGACCTTGTCGCGCATCTCGAAACTGATATATTTTTTCTCGAAGTCCCTCCGCTTGTGTTCCGCCAGGACAAGGTCGATTACGATCGGCCTTCTTTCGCCATAGAAAGGCAGGGCGTATTCGTAATCGCCCTTCCCCAGCATGTCTTCGGCCCTGATACCGGTCATCTCCTCGATCGCCCTGTTCCAGGCAATCACCCGGCCTTCCGTATCGATGACCAGAGTGGCGTCGGGCAGGAAATCTATTATGTCGGCCAGCCGCTGCTGAGATTCCTTCAAGTCCAGTTCGGCCCGCCGCCGCTCGGTTATGTCCCGGATGGACTCGATGGCGCCGACGACGTTCCCCCTGGAGTCCCGCAGGACGCTCGCCGTGCCCAGCAGATAGATCTCGCCGCCTTTCATGGCCGGCATGTAAGCCTCCCCGGAAAGGCTGGTTCCCTGCCGGTTGGAATTCATATACCTGCTTTTTTCGAAATCGCCGGCCGGCCGCAGAGCAAGGTCGATGAGTATCGGCCGCCTCTCGCCGTAGAAAGGCAGGGCGTATTCGTAATCGCCTTTCTCCAGCATGTCTTCGGCCTTGATGCCGGTCATCTCTTCGATCGCCCTGTTCCAGGCTATCACCTTTCCTTCCCTGTCGATGACCAGCGTGGCGTCGGGCAGGAAATCGATGATGTCGGCCAGCCGCTGCTGAGATTCCTTCAGGGCATCTTCCACCTGCTTGCGAAAAGTAAGGTCTTCAACGAACGAAACAACTGCCGGACCGTCTTCCAACTGAATTTCATTCGTATGGACAAATAATGGGAACTTCGATCCATCCTTCCTCAACCCGACCGTCTCGAAACTCTTGACCGGAGGGATTTCACCGCGGCGCCGCATCTCATATCTTTTGATGATGTCATCGCGGCATTCAGGAGCGATCTGGTCCAGCTGGGATGTGCCGATGAACTGGTCCCGTTCATAGCCGAACATCTCCAAGGCTGTCGTGTTTACGAACAGAGTCACGCCGTCGCGGGCGATGGCAATGCCAAACGGGCTCTGTTCGAATAATATCCGGAACCGGGCTTCGCTTTCCTTCAGGGACTGCTCGCTCCTGCGCTGGGCCGTTACGTCAATGACCATGCCGGAGATAATATTCTCCTGGAATGAGGCGCTGACAAGGGCCTCGAGAGCACGGCCCTGCCGGTCCACAGCCTTGATCAGAGCTTCACAGCTGCCGGATGTCTGAAGCATCTCCACAATGGCCTTGCGGTCCCCGCTGTCCCGGTAAAAGCTTTGAAAGTTATTTCCAATCAGGTCCTCAGGTGAGTCAAAACCAAAAATGGCCGCCATTGCCTGGTTGGCAAAAATTATCTTTCCTTCGAGAGTCGTCTGGAAAACACCGGTCAGGGCGTTATTCACGAGGCTGCGGTACCTCGCTTCGCTTTCGGTCAGCGCCTGCTCGGCTTCGCGCCGCTTCTGTTCCTCTTTCAGGCCCATGCGGTCCCTTACCGCTGTATAAGTTATCACACAGCCGATAAGAAGGATCAGGGCGGCGCCTGCCAGCATCTTGTTCCTGAAATCCGCCATGAGGGCCACGATGCTGTCCTCCGGCGTCGCCACCACTATGGACCAGAAGGTGCCTCCGACTTTGACAGGCATGTAGACCGCCTGTTTGACCAGTGTTTCAGAGATCTTTCCTCTCAAGCGATTATATTTGTAAGTCATGGTCCCGGACTCGCCTCGCACCATTTTTTCGGCCATGGCGATAATTCCGGGAAAATCCCTGCAGTTATCAAATACGGATTTCCCCACGTGGCCCGGCACCGGGCAGTGGATCTCCGTCCCTTGGCTGTTGATCAGCCAGGCATAGCCCTCCTCTTCTGTTTTGAGGTTCTCCACGTAAAATTTGGCGAGGTCGTCGAAATCCAGCAGCGCCCCTACCGTTCCATCGAATTTCCCGTCCCGGAAAACCGGTACCTGGATGGAGACCGCCCTGTAGCCCGGCAGCGAGTTGAAAACATCGCTGACCACGGGCTTGTGAGTCCGGGTTATCTCTTTGAAATAAGCCCTGTGGGACACATCCCTCCCGGCAAGGCGCGCGGGTGTTGAAAACTGGATTATGCCGGAAGAGCCTACCCTGGAGACATTCTTTAAAAAAGGCGCGGAGACCGCGAGAAACCCGGTAATCTGATCCATGCCTTGATTGTCCAGTTTTACTATATTGTCGTCGGAGGCAAGGAGGGTCATCGACTGGATCAGGTAATTAAAGTAGGTTTCGATCCCGATGGCCGCCTGCCGGGCCTGGACCATTTGCCGGGCATTGAACTGATTGATCCGGTCGCGCTTGATTTGCACGTACACGGAGAAGAGCACCGCAACGCAGAGCAGGAGGAGCAACAGGGAGACGACCAGGGGTTTTGTAAACTTCACCGCAGAATCCTGTTTGGCAAGGAATTACTGTTCCAGCATGTCCAAATTTAAATTACGTTTGTACTATTATTCTTATTATCCGGGAGGTTTAGGCAATCAGTGGTTGTCTGAATAAATTGTGATTAAAAATGGTATCAACGAGCGTGCGATTGGCAACTGAAACGCCCTCTCATTACCGGCGGAAGTCCGGTTTAAATGAAACGGTCATTGCCCGCGGACAAAAGCGATTGCTTCCGCGGCTGCGGCGGCCCCCTGGGTCATGGCATCCTGGATGCTCACCGCAAAACCGCAGCCGCCTGCAATGAAAACGCCGCGGGCGGAATCACCGCATTCAGAAAACCCGTACCGGTCTGCGCCGATGCCGAAGAGGCCTGCGAGTCTCGCCGCCTCCGGCCCGGGCACGATTGCCGGCGCGAGCACCACCATGTCTGTTTCAACTTCGATCGGGACCCCCATGAGCGTGTCCTCGCTCCTGACGAGCAGCCTTCCCCCGCTGGGGAGCACTTTGCCCGGCCGGCCCCGGAAGTAGCGCACTTTCTTTTCCTCTATGACGGAGCGGACAAATTCCTCGTAGCCCTTTCCGGCCGCGCGGATATCGATATAAAATACAAAGCACCGGGACCCTGGGAACAGGTCCCTGAACATCCCGGCCTGCCTGGCCGTGTACATGCAGCAGATTTTTGAGCAATACGGATATCCCTTTGACCGGTCCCGGGAGCCGACGCACTGGATGAACCCGACCGACCCGGGGCCGTTCGTTACGTTCCCTTCCTTCCAGGTTTTGAGCAGCCCTTCGAATTCCAGAGAGTTCACCACTCCCGGATATATGCCGTAGCCATACTCGCCGTACCGGCTGCAATCGAAAAGTCCGAAGCCCGTTGCCAGTACGACAGCGCCGGCGCCCACTGATTCAACCCGGCCGCCGGATTTCAGCCCGCATTCGAATCGCCCGCCGCTGCGCCCGGCCGAAACCACTTCCGTGCCGGTGCGGACTTCGATGTTTGGACAGGCTGCAATCTCATTTTTTTTCCTGTTCAGGATACACGAGGGGTCCTCCCAATCGGGGAAACTGCCCTGCAGCTTGTTCAGCATCCCGCCGAGGCAGGCTTCCTTTTCAACCAGGATGACGCGGCACCCGGCCCGGCCCGCCTTTACGGCCGCCTCCATCCCGGCGGGGCCGCCGCCGACCACGAGTATGGTTCTGCTGTCTGCACTCACACGCCCTCCTTAGCCTGAGCAGGCAGTTTCAATTTCGCAATGATTCTATCCATTGGTATCGTGTTTGCCTGGAAACCGAGCCGGGCCGCGGGGACCCCGATTGCTAAAGCGATAAGTTGGCCGAGGTCCATGACCGGTATGGCAAACTCACCCCTGCCAAGTCTGGACAAATTCGGCTGTTCCCTGTCCAGGGCCACGTTGCACCCCGGGCACACCGTCGTAATCAGCTCCACGGCGTGCTCCCTGGCGCTCTCGAGCTTCTTGAGCAGATGCGGCTGCACAACGCTCTCCTTGTGCGTGAACCCGCGTCCCACCGAGTAGCCGCAGCAGGCCTGCCTCTCCGGGTAGAAGACGGGCTCGCCCCCGAGGGCCCTGATGATCTTCTCGTGAAAAGTCGGGTAGCCCCCGTCGTCAAGGATCCCGTATTTCCGGGCGAGGTAGTGGCAGCCGTAATGGGCGCCGACCCGCAACCCGTTGAGTGGCGACTCCACCGAATCGGTGATCCGGTCCAGGAGCCGGTAATAGAGTTCCTGGACATGATGGATTTTTGTGGTCCCCTTGTACTCGTATCCCCATTTCGCAATAGCCCCGTTTGCCGACGCCAGGTAATCGGGATTGGATTTGAGGATGTGCGACAACTCCCTGTTGTATCCGAAGCAGCCGTTACAGAACACGAAGGTGTCCAGGCCCTTTCTTTCCACGATCGCCAGGTTGCGCGCGGTCACCGCCAGCGACAGCTGGGGATGGTGGCCGGAGCAGGTCAGCAGGTACCCCGAACAGCACGTCTGGCCGGGGTCCATCACGACCCTGACCCCGAGCTTTTCCAGGACCTCCCTGACCGCGTTTTCCGTGCCGGGGTACTCCAGGCTCCCCGTGCAGCTGCGGAACAGAAAGAGCGTTTCCGGGACGGCGGGGAACAGCGCTTCGGGACTGACGACCCTTTCCCTATTCACTGACGATCCTCCCGCCGGAGTACCGGAACCCGACAGGTTTCTCCTCCTCTTCCTTTATCTCATCGAGCCAGCGGTCCGTGCCCGTGATCTCAAACAGCGCGGCGTATTCGGCCCGGGCCGTTTCCGAAACTTCCGGCCAGGGATTCATACCGATATCGCGCCTGATCTTCGCGATCCTTTCCCGGCCTTTCGCGCCGGGCGCAAAAGTGAGCGCGTCTTCGCGGGCCCTCAGGGCGAACCTCTTGAACGGGACAATGTACTTCAGGCCATATCCCCTCTCGATGGCGCGGTATCTCAACTGCATCATGAGCAGCGGGAAAGGGATGTCGGCCGGACAGACGGTGAAACAGCCGGCGCACCAGAAGCAGCGCCAGATCTCCTCGCTGGAGATCCATCTTTCCTCGTTGCCGGAAAGGACGTCGCGGATGATCTGGCGGGGGTTGTACGACGGGTTAAGCGCGGCAACCGGGCAGACGCCCGCGCATTTGCCGCAGGCAAGGCATTCGTTTAAATTCGGGATGAGTTTATAAGCATCAACCTTCTCGGCCAGCTTTTCATCTAAATCCCGGGAGCGCTCGCGAGGCATTAAAAATTCCTTCGGTCAACAGCTTTCAATGTCAGGCATTTTGCAGGACGTGCACAGTCGTGCGCTCGACAAGGTCCTTGACCCTTTTCCGATACTCCAGCATGTGCGGGGTGCCCAGGTGCGCCTTGAGAGAATGGATGTCTTCCCATTTTTCAATTATGGTCACCACATCGTCGCGAACGGGTGCGGCGAAATCAGTCTCGAGGTCTATTGCCGGGCCATACTCGATACAGCCTTCCTCAACCCGGACAAAAGGCACCACTTTATGAAATTCCTTAAGGAAGGCTTCTCTCCGGCCGGAGGCAATCTCAACAACAGCAATTACATGGACCATATTTTTCCTCTCCCGGTCTGAAAAGATTGGATTGAAGGTTCAAGAGCGCTCCGAATCCCGCAATGGCGCGCATTATAACGGTTTGCGGGCGCTTGGAGAAGCATGATTTTCAACGTCTCTGCCACACGAAAAAGGGCCAGTCCAGCTCGCAGGGCACCCCCATCCGCAGCCACGCATTCCTCTCGTCCAGGACATTGTTGATGATATCCTTGATCCTCCCGCCTTCCGGCGCTGCCTCCTCAACATTCATTTCCTCTATGAGGCCGGGCGGCGGTCCCCCGGTTTGATCAAGAAAAAACTTCACCGCATCATCTTCAAACCAGGCGGCGATGATGTTGTCTCCCATCCGGTAAGCTTTCATTAACTTGGCTCCAATCCTGATGTAATAAAAATTATTCTAACCTGTCTTGATCAGTTCTTTCCAGACATTTGAAGGCGGAAATTTGCCCGCTGATAATTATTCGCATATTAACGTCAGGCTTTAAACCCGCTCCTGCAAAGATCTGAAGGACCCGGGCCTCAAACTTAGAGGAACTTCCTTCCCCCGGCATAAGTCCTCAGATAATAGCCCTTGAGGGAGCTGGCACAGATTGTCTTGCCCCGGCCCGGGGCGTGGATGAACTGTCCGTCCCCGATATACACGCCGACATGAGAGACGGCGCCTTTTTTGGCGATATTGAAGAAGACGAGGTCCCCCTGCCTGAGGTCTTTGCGCTCCACGGGAGAGCCCGTTTCAAACTGTTCCCGGGACGACCGGGGGAGGCTCAGGCCGTTGAGCCTGTACACTGCCAGAGTGAAACCGCTGCAGTCCAGCCCGCCCTGCGTATTGCCGCCCCAGAGGTACGGCACGCCGATGAAGCTCCGGGCGGATTTGACGATTTCATCCCGCACGTAATCCGGCCCGCGCCCCATCTGGTTGACGGAATACTCGTCGGGCTTGATTATGTAAAATTCCTGGATAATACCCGCCGTGACAAGTTCGCCTGCTTTCCGCTTTGCGGATTCCTCGGACGGGAAATTTCCGAACCTCACCTTGTAGAGCCCCGTCTTGAAAACAAAGTAATAGGCATCAATCCCTTTCCTGCGCAAGGATTCGGTCAGTTTCGACGCATTGACCGCGCTGGAAAAGGCCCCCGCCTGGATGGCGTATCCCATTTTCGGGATTTCCCTGCCGGCCGGTCCCGTCCCGGGGGGCACGGGCGTTATCTTTTTGGGCCCGCAGCTGCAAAGGACCAGGAATGCCGCCAATATGACAAAAACGGCTTTAAGGCCCCGCCCCGTCCGCTTAAACCTTGATTTTGCACCCATGCCCGGGGAATACATCACGGCTCCAGCACGACAAATCCCGCCTGCGGCTCCATCCTGCGCACGGCATCCGTTTCCAGGAGCTCAAAAATAACGACCTCGGCTATCTGCCAGACCTTTACGCCCCTCCTGACGCAGCCTGTGATCGTGGAACCCTGCCGTCCGGTCGCCAGGTGCATGTGGAGGATGGGACGGCCCTCCTCGTCGGGGAAGATCGTTCCCGTCCCGGAAATCTCGTGGGCCTCCCGGAGCAGGTGCTCCATGGGGACGACCGGGCGGGCATCGCCGTCCTCGGGCCCGACCACGAAGCGGCTCCCCTTGTCCGCCGCACCAAGAGCGATGCAGGCCGCCGCCTTGATTTTCCTGTCCAGCGCAAATTTCTCGATGACCTCGTGGAGGATTTCGTCCTGTTCGAGCCGGACAACGAAAACCCTTCCCATTTTTGCCTCTGAGCATTTCATTTTGAAGCCCCCGGGTATGTTGCTGTCTCCAGTATCACGGGAACGGGAAAACGGTCAAGGAATCTGGGTATTCCGGTTAATGCCGACTAATTTATTGATCTTAAATGTGAGTTCGGATATTCTTTTTAAATCAGGGAAGAGAGAGGCGGACATGAAAAAAATCTTTCTGATCACAGTCCCTTTGATTTTACTAATTGTCCATGTGTACACAACTGAGTATACGACGGCTGCGATACAGGGCAGCTGTATAACCTGCCACACCAGCGAAGGCATCCTCAAAAAGCTCTGCAAGCCTCCCCAGGTCCCGGCGGGCGAGGGCGAGGGGTGAGCGGGGGCGCCTCCGCCGGTCAAGGCGGAAGAATACTATAAAGCCTTCCTCGTCGACAAGGAACTGCTCGGCAAAGACGTGCATCTGAAACGGAGCTGCACTTCGTGCCACGGCGGCAACGATAAGGTAATCGATCAGGCCAAGGCACATGCGGGCGTGGACAAGAGGCCGTCCGACAAGCTGAAGTCCTGCCGGATGTGCCACGCGAAAATAACAGACAACTACTCGAAATCGCTGCACTATACATCAGGGGGACAGAGGACGGGAGTAATGCCGCGCTTCTCCAAGGCCGAGGCCGGGATCTTCGACAAGAAAGTGTTCGAGGGCTCCTGCCGCAGCTGCCATGCCTCCTGCGGCGACTGCCATGTCAAGTCCCCGGCCATCAGTGGGATCAGTCTCGGCCTGGTCAAGGGACATAAGTTCATCCGGAAGGACGAGGGCAAGACCTGCGCCTTCTGCCACGGCGGACGGGTCTATCCGGAATACACGGGCGAGTACGGCGGCAGCCCCGACGTCCACTACCAGAAAGGCATGGCCTGCATGGACTGCCACAAGACGGCGGAAATGCACGGGAACGGGACGGCATATGCCTCCAAGCAGGAAGTCAAAGACCGCCCGCAATGCCTCAACTGCCACAAGACGGGGAACGAGACCAGGCTGCTGACGCGCGTCGCGCACACAAAGCACATCAACAGGGTCAGCTGCTACGGCTGCCACTCTGCAACAGAGTACCGCAACTGCTATAACTGCCACCTCGGGCCCGGTTCAGTTTCCAAGCCGGGGTTTTTCCTGGGGCAGAACCCCAGGAAAAAAGGAGAGGTCACGACTTTAAGGCTGATCCCGACGGTGCGCGACACTTTTGAACAGGCGGGGATTAAAATGGAGAATTACGACTCGCTGCCGAACTACTGGAACACCCCGGCGCACAATATCCGCAAGCGGACCGACCGGACCCGCTCCTGCGATACCTGCCATACAGACAAGAAGAATTTCCTCACGAAGGAGTCGCTTATCGAGAACGGCTCGAAGGCAAACGAGGCGCTGGTCTACACGCCAAAACCAATACCGGTCAAATGAAAGGAACCTGCAAATGAAAAGATTCAGATGGAAGTCCCTTGTACCGGCAATTATCCTGGCTGTGGCATTGCCGCTTTCCGCAATGGCGGCCGCTGCGGCGCCGATAGTGACAACTGACTGGCTGCAGCAGAACCTTAAAGCGCCCAACCAGGTGATAATCGACATCAGGAAAGTCGAGGAATGCAAGACGGGGCACATCCCGGGCTCGATCAGCGCGGTCTATAACACGTGGGCCGTTAAAAAAGGCGATCTCCTCAACGAACTTCCGCCTGATGACGACCTGAGAGACGCCCTCGGCGCCGCAGGCATCCGGCCCGATTCGACGGTGTTGGTAATAGGCAAATCCGATACTCCTTCCGACAGGGCCGATATTACCAGGGTCGCCTGGACGCTCAAGTATGCCGGCGTGGCCAATGTCTCGCTGCTGAACGGAGCAATCAACAAATGGGTTGCCGAAAAGAAACCGGTTTCGACGGAGCCGGCCAGGGCTAAATCGAGCAGCTATAACGGGCAGTTCAATAAAAACCTGCTCGCATCGAAAGATTATGTAATCGGCCGTCTCGGCAAGGCCCTTGTCGTGGATGTGCGCGAGCCGGATTTTTTTGCAGGAAAGAAGAAAATGGAATTCGTCCCCAGGACGGGCCACATCAAAGGCGCTGTCAACCTGCCGTCTTCACGGATGTATAATCAGGACGGAACCTATAAAGACAAGTCAGGCTTGGCCGCAGCTTCTGCCCCTGTGGTTGGAACCGATCTTTCCCGCGAGATTATAATTTATTGCGATACAGGGAAGTTCTGTACCGGCTGGTGGTATATGTTGACGCAGGTACTTGGCTTCAATAATGTAAAGGTGTATGACGGGTCCATGATGGAATGGGCAAAAGACCCGAACGCCCCGATTGAGATGTCGAATTAATTGGAACCGCCCGGCCCGGACATGCTCCGGGCCGGTTATCGCGCCGGTTATCCCCCTTATGTACCGGCCGGGATAACGGTCGCCTGGAAAGAAAGCCGATGCGCCCGAAAGGGATTATTGCTTTATTTATTTTCACCTGCTTATCGGTCTGCCCTGCTCTCTCCGAGGCTGCCAGGGTGCATCAGGATGTCTGGCTGCGCAACGAAGCGGGGGAGCACATCACTCCCATCCTTAACAGCTCCGACCCCTATAGCCCCCGGAGGACCTGCGGCGGCTGCCACTCGTACGGACCGATAACCCGGGGCGGCCATTTCCAGCAGGGTTTCGATCAGCCATCGCCGAAAAAGGGGACCCCTTCCGGCCTCTACCGGACGGGGCTCGACCTCTCCGCGCTTCCGGAGCCGGTCGCCCCCAAGGCAATCCGCAGCAGCTATCTTGCCGGGCTCCCGGCCTACGACTGGCCGGCGGCTGCCGCCAGGATCACGTCGAAAAAGATCTCCTTTCCCGCCGCGGGCTGGTACCTGCCGGGCGGCGGGCCCCTGGAGTATGGGCGCGACCAATCAGGCAAGCCCGACCTCACGGGGAACCTGGCGCAGCGCGAAACGCGCGGGCGGTCCCGCACGGACGGGGACTACTCTTCGCGGTTCACCCCTGACAGGCTGAGCCATTTCCGGGAGAGCGGCGTTATCGAAGCCGACTGCCTGATCTGCCATTCGCGGAACTATTCAATGGATGCGAGGAACGCCCAGGTGAGCGCCCGCAATTACCGGTGGGCCGCTTCCGCCGGGGCGGGCCTGGGAGAGGTGCGCGGGGCCGTTTTCACTTATTCCAATCCTGCTGCGGTCCCCGGCGACCCCGATTTCCTTTCCGGCAAATGGAATTTTGCCTCGCGGCCGGTCGTGTCTTACCGCTGGAAGGACGGCCGCCTGTTCTCGCCGGACGGCAAACTCAAAGGTCCGGCAATGAGGACCAACGTTGGTTCCGCCAACTGCCTGCTGTGCCACGGCGACCTTGATGCCTCGCGCACGGGGACAACGCATGACAAAAAAAGGGATGTGCACGCCGCCGCGGGCCTCCAATGCACGGATTGCCACGGCCTGATCGGGAAGACAAAAAAGGACAGGCTGCAGCACCGGATAGCCGGTGAAAAGACAGGCGGCAAGGTCTCCGGCGAAGGCAAGGCAAGGACCTGCCGGGAGTGCCACTCGGCGGGCCGGAAGAAACTCGCCGGCATTGCCGGGAAAGCGAGCGACCCGCGGCCGTCCCACGCCAGAAGGTTCCCTCGCAGCGTGTTCCATTTCTACGTGATTTCGTGCACGGGCTGCCATGCGACGTCGCAGGGCGCCCGGGGCGGCTACCTGGCTGACATGGGTTCCGGCGTCCAGTCCTGGTACACGGCCGATGCGCTCGAAAAAGTCCCCGGCCCGGAGGTCCTGGCCCAGGCGGCCCCGCGCCCCTGGCGGCCGTGGATCATGGTACACGGCCAGGGTCCAAACGCGATGTATGCCGCCGGCGTGCCCCGTATGGCGCAATGGTTCGGAACAGATGACGGGGGCGTCATCCGGCAGGTCCGTCTCGACGTCGTCGAAAAAGCCCTCCGGCCCGTCAAACTGACCTCGGCCGCGGTGAAGGGGACGGACGGGCGCAATGTGAAGGTGCGGACCGTCGCCGGCGATGACGAGATTGCCCGGGCGCTCGCCGCGCTTAACAAAGCCGGGATAAAAAACCCGGTCTTTGTTTCCGGCAAGGTCTACCGTTTCGAAAAAGGAAAGCTGGCTTCAGCGGATTCTCCGGCCGGTGCCCCGGCCGGGATAGAGCGGCTGGTTATAAACCATGAGATAGGATCAAAAAAAACAGCTTACGGCGCGAAGGGCTGCCGCGACTGCCACGCGGACAATGCCGCATTTTTTGTGAAGCCCCGGGTCGTGAATATCGGCGGCTTCCTGAAAGCGTACCCGGAACTCAAGGAGCCCAATGCCGTCCCGCAGATGACGGAATGGGGTTTCAGCTCGGTCCCGCCGATGATGAAGAAATAGGAATAGTAGATTTATAGCGGTCATTGAGCCCGTCGAAATGACCATCATT
>JBDKTK010000323.1:0-6287 GCA_039680225.1 Syntrophaceae bacterium | reverse complement strand
GCAGATGCGCCGCCGCCATGCCGAAATACTGCCTTCGCACGGGAACTATGTCCACGGCCACCCCGGGGAGGTCGAGGCAGTTCGTCTCCACCAGCGCAAGTTCCTCCCAGCTTATACTCCTTTCCAGCTTCATCTGGACGGAGGAGCGGGCCCGGTCAATCATGGACTCATCCATGTTGAATTCCAGGCCTTCGCGCGAGTAGAGCCTTTCCAGCTCGGCCGCAATTTCCTGGACATCCTTGGTGTTCCCCGGGACAATGGCCAGGTCGTACGAGGGCTGGTTATTTGACATTACTACGCCGTTGCGGTCAGTAATGACACCGCGCAGCGCTTTGACTTCATGGATGCGGATCCTGTTGCTTTCAGATTTCTGTCTGAGGTCGTCCCCCTTGACGACCTGCAGGTACCACAGCCTGACGACCAGGAGGGACAGGGAAATAGAGATGACCCACAGCAGCAACTCGAATTTCTTCCTGAAAATGCCGGAATCGTATCTGTTGAATTTATTGCGGCTCTCCGACATAAAAAACGCTCTCCATTTTGTCCAGAAGCAGGAAGACAGCGGGGCTCAGGAATCCCGCTATAATCGATTGGATTATAAATATCCACATGATTTTCATGAAATTTTCCACGTTGTAAATGAAACTATATATAAGGCTGAGGAAAACACCCTGAGCAAGGCATGCGGCAAGGGCAAACAGGACTATGAAAAACGTCCCTTCCGAATAGACCCGCCGGGAAGTGAGCCTGGCCGCCAGGAAGACCAGCACGTAAAAGAAAGTATGGAACCCGGTTATTGAGCCTGTTATGCAGTCGAAAATAAATCCCATGACAAATGCAAGCGAGCCGCCCCTGGCGATGCTCAGATGGAACCCTGCGTAAATTACCACAATCAGGGAAATCTCAATACCGATTTTGCCGAAAAACATGAGGTCGAGGAAAGATACCTGGAATATCAGCAGCAGGAGGGAAAATATCGGCATCACGACGTAATAGATCAAGTTTCTACCTGTCGGTAATGATTACCGAAACCTCTTCAAGTTTCTGAAAGGCCACGGCAGGCAGGACGTCAACTTTCTGAAACAGGCCGAGGCTCATCTTTTCGACATTGACCACGGTCCCCAGAGGCATCCCCTTCGGGAAAATGCCCCCTATTCCTGAGGTCACTATGAGATCGCCTGCTTTAATCTCTTCCGACCTCTCCACGTATTTCAGGGTGCAGCCCATGACTCCGCCGCCCTGCAGGATGCCCTGGTAACGGTTGCCTTGGACGACAGCATCTATGTTGCTGTTGTAATCGATAACTAAGAGGACCCTTGAGGCATGCCACGAACTCTCGATTATCCTGCCTACCACTCCCTGGACCGCTATTACCGGCATCCCGGGAGCCAGTCCGTCGGAAGAGCCCTTGTTGATCAAAATTGTTTTAAAGACGGATGAATTCTCGCGGCCGATGACCCTGGCGGCGATGGAGGGAAATTCCACGCTGTCCTTGAGCGCGAGCAGTTCCTTGAGCCTGACGGATTCCAGGTAAACTTCCCTGTTCTTGTTTATTTCACCCGTCAGGGCATCGACTTTCTTCCGAAGCGCCCGGTTCTCTTCCTCCATATTGAACAGGAAAATATACCTTTTCCAGGTATTCGAGATGCCCTCAAGGGACGAGTTTATGCCCCATTCAATGGGGGCCGCGATCTCCATTACGAGTTTGCGGAAAAAGCCGGTTTCTCCAGGGCGTTTAAGGTTCAGAGATAATACGATCAGCGAGACAATGACAAGGATTGAGGCAATAGCAACAGTATAGTATTTTTTTGGAGACAGCATTTTATTTCCGCAGGCAACAGGTATGCAAAACTTTTCATGAAGTGTTTAGTTATGCGCTGGTCCGATTGCATCAGGCTTATACCTGGATCGTTACCTCTCTTAAAAGATCGAGCTCGTCCAGGGCCATGCCGGCCCCCTTGGCGACCGTGGATAAAGGATCATTGGCAACCATTATCGGCAGGCTCGTTTCCTCTTTCAGAAGGATGTCCAGATTTCTCAGCAACGCCCCCCCGCCGGTAAGGACTATGCCCCTGTCCACGATGTCCGCTGCAAGCTCCGGCGGGCACTGCTCAAGCGCGTCCTTTATAGTATCTACAATTATGCTGACCGGCTCGGTTATGGCTTCCCTGACTTCCTCCGAATCGATTTCAATAATTTTGGGAATGCCCGAAATCAGGTCCCTTCCCTTGACTTCGACGGTTCTGGTTTCGGCATCCGGGTATGCGCAACCGATTGTGGTCTTTATAATTTCGCCCGTCCTCTCTCCGATGAGCAGGCTGTATTTCCTTTTCATGTGCTGGACTATTGCATCGTCCATCTTGTCGCCCGCCACCCTGACCGAGCGCGAATACACTATGCCGGAAAGGGAAATGACCGCGACTTCGGTCGTGCCCCCGCCGATGTCCACGACCATGGAGCTGATCGGCTCGGTGATGGGCAGTCCCGCCCCGATGGCGGCAGCCATGGGCTCCTCGATGAGATAGACTTCCCTGGCGCCTGCCGATTCTGCGGTTTCTTTTACCGCCCTGCGTTCCACCTGGGTGATCCCCGAGGGGATGGAAATGATTATCCTCGGCCTCACCAGGGTCCTCCTGTTGTGGACGCGCATGATGAAATGCCGCAGCATGGCTTCAGTTATCTCAAAATCGGCTATGACGCCTTCCCGCATCGGCCTGATTGCAACTATATTTCCGGGAGTCCTGCCCAGCATGCGCTTGGCGTCCATGCCGACTGCCAGGACTTTCTGAATTCCCCTGGAATCCCTGTGAACTGCGACAACTGAGGGCTCGCTCAGCACTATGCCTTTACCTTTGACATAAACCAGCGTGTTCGCGGTACCGAGATCTATGGCCAGATCATTGGAAAATTTCCCTAAGATGAAATCAAACAGCAAAACGCCCTCCTTAATCGCACAAAGAATGGATTCTAAGTAATTACCTTGTTAAAGCAAGCTCTTATACAGTATTTAAATAAGGTAAGCAAAGAGAATTTTCAGGAAAAAATGTGACAGCGGGCGCGGATCCCTAATTAAATACGCCTTAAAAGGTTGTCCCTCTATATCAGTTCGGCACAGGATTTGAACAGAAAAATTTACTTGGCCTCGAGTTTTCCGCCCATGAATTCCACCTGGCGGCTGAAATCGTATTTCAGGAGCTCGTTTTTGATTTCATCACTGATGTCCATGAATTTGACGGCTATATTGTAGCTGTTGAGCTTAAAGGACACCTGCTCAACCCTGATAACCGCAGCTATGAGGTACAGGACTTTATGCGGATTCACGTGCAGGACGATCTTTATTTCCAGAAGATCTCCAACCTCGAATCTCTGCCTCGCCGTAAACCTCATCCCGCTGGCGCTTATGTTCAACGGTTTGAAATTCATCTCGACGAAATTTTCCTGTTGCGACAGCAGCAGCATATCAAGCTTGGAATTAATTGCGCTCAGCCACGCATATAAATCCTTGTCCTCGAGCTCGGGCAGCCGCATCGAATCAATAATGATGTCGTCATCGGAAATGCGCGATTTCAGACCGTGCTCTTCCGGTGGGAGCAGACGGGCGTCAAAAGGCATGTAAGTATTAACCCTGGAATATTTTCTCGTGTTCTTTTTCATCAGGAGCTCCTGTGTGAGTTTCAAAACTCAAAAGTCCTATCTCGATCCATCCTTTTCCAACTCGCTGACCAGTTCCTGAATGGAGTATTCTTCATCTATCGTGAGGAAATGCTCGTCATCATCCGCGCCGCCGCCCTGGATGATGATTGGTTTCTTCGCAGGTGCTGCAGCAGTTACCAATTCCGCCTCGTCGAATATCCTGGACTTGTAAATGATATCTTTTGTTGCTTCCGAGGAGGGAACAAACACCTCCGCGGCCGAAACGAATGTCTTCCTTGAGTCAAGCCACTCCTTGTACCTGGACGCGCTCAGCATTCCTTCGTCTTTTCCGGTCTGGATAGCATTCTCAAGCTGATGCATCTTATTATCCCGGATAAGGGACTTTACGGAAGATGAGCCTCTGCATACCGAGAGCAGGGGCACCCTGCTTTCAACATTTTTAAGATGGACAAGGTTCTGAACAATAAGCCACGACAGGGTGGACGCAATCTGGAAACGGATCGCCTCCTGGGACTCTACCGAAAACGAGTTAAGCAGCCTGTAAATTGCCTCCTCAGCATTTGTGGCATGAAGCGAAGCAATCACCAGGTGGCCCGCTTCCGCCGCATTGAGCGTCCTGCGCATCGCCTCCGGTTCTCTCAATTCCCCCACGACTATGATGTCGGGGTCCTCACGGAGCACGTCCAGAAGTCCCTGCTCGAAAGACGGCATATGGGTCCCCAGTTCGCGCTGCTGGATGTAGCATCTTTTTGATTGGAACCGGTACTCGATCGGGTTCTCAAGCATAATGATATGGGCGGAACGGTTGCTGTTTATTTCATCTATTATGGCCGCTATCGTCGTTGTCTTACCGACACCAGTGGCCCCGCAGATAAGCACCAGTCCCGACTCAAGCTGGCTTATCTGGTGCAGGGAGGGATGGAGGTTCAACTTGTCAATTGTCGGGATCACTCCCGGAAGGATCCTTATGGCCAGGCTCAACCCGCGGGTCGTGTTGAAGACGTTTATCCTGGCCCTTGTATTGCAGACGGATATGGCGAAGTCAACTGACTGCCGGTTCCTCAGCGCCATGAGCTGGGTATCGTTGAGGAGTTTTCGGACAAGGGAGTCTATTTCCCTGTTTGCCCAGACAAGTTCGCTGTTCAGATGGATGGTGCCGTTTTTTCTATATGCTATAGGATGCCCCCCCGTCAGGTGAATATCGGAGGACCTCTCCTTCACAGCCAGTTTGATCAGCTTATTGAATTTTTCCATCGGATCCCTCCTTTTGTGCAGGCAGATACAAAATTAAAACGGCATGAAAACTCTGGCCCAACAGATCTAAAGCGTTGAATCTCGATAAAAAAAGAACAAAAAAAAATATTTCACTTTCCGGGAAGGCCGTGAATTTCACATTCTTTTTCCATATCGGCCGGACTGAGAATGAGCAGGGATGTCGTCAGCAGCCCCAGGCCCATCAAAAAGAGACTGAGGACAAGTGAAACGGGCAAAGTGAAAATCCTGCTCGTAAATATGAAATTCATTATCAAAACAGCTATATAGACAATCGAGCTGACTCGCAAAAACCTTACATTAATTTTTTCCCTTTTCAGGTTTCCCCAGATCAGCATGAAATAACCGGTGCTTAAAAAAGCTATGAAAGCCTGATTCCTGACCCACTCGTTCAGGTACATGTCGGGCATCCATCTTTGCCCAATGGCCAAGACGAGCCCTGCGATCAGATAAAACAATCCGGTCAGCAGAATCAAATAAACCTGTCCCCGTTGGAACAGGCTGCCGGATAAGATTGCGCTCATCTCCAGGCTGACGTAATGGGGCTCAAGAAGGACCCTTTTCAGCGTGGAGGCATTCTCCTCCCTTTTGAGCCTCGCCCAAACCGATTCCGCGAAATTATCGGGAGGCGCAAGCTGATCAGCTTGAGACATCATGTCTATGAGCCTGTTTTGATCTACCATTTCCACCTCTCACGAATGTTCAACATACAACAAATCAGGAATTTTTGAAACAAAATAGCTTATTTTTGCTTTATTTCATCAACGCCTTCAACTTTTCAAGGCCCCTGTAAACCCTCATTTTTGCGGCGCTTAAAGAGATTCCGTAAATATCCGCGATGCTTTCGAAAGACAAACCCTGATAGTATTTTAAAGCAATTATTTCACGAACATCTACCGGCAGGCGGTTAAAGCAACGCTGCAGCAGCTCGATTTCCTGCAATTCTATCATACTCCGCTCCGGGCTGGAGCTTTCCGCAGCAGAATTGTTATCTATCTCAAGGAATTTGGCCCTTTTTTTCTTTTTCAGGTGGTTTCTTATGATATTCAGGCTGAGGGAATACATCCAGGTAAAAAAACTTTTTTGGGGGTTGAAATACTTAAGCTTGGCATAGGCCTTAACAAAAGTGTCCTGGGCAAGGTCTTCGGCTTCATGGTAATTGCCGGTAAGCCTGTAGGCAAGATTGAAAACCGGCTTCTTGTATGCATTGATTAGAATTATGTAGGCTTCCTTATCGCCTTGCAGAACGCGAGAGACAATTTCAGCTTCTTCAGCCGTTTCCATCAACCTTCCAACCGGCAGTTCGCACGAAATTACATTGAGTTAGAGTTTTCTTCTGTGATATTCGTCTTTGCCAGGCA
>JBDKTK010000322.1:0-4702 GCA_039680225.1 Syntrophaceae bacterium | reverse complement strand
CAGACCAGGAGAGTACCCACATCTACCTGGTATCGTTTTTGCTATAGAAAATGTTCCATATAAGGTCCATTGCCGTGCAGACGCGATTCAAGATTTTATCATCACAACTGCCAGCGTTCTCTATGATAGGAGAAAATTATGAAGAGACGAGTGGTAATGCTATTCGGAATACTGTTGTTGATGGGAGTCGTTGCCAATGCCGAAGCCGTCGAAATCTCATTCTCGGCAACTATCACGGCAGACAATCATTATGCAATTTACTATGGAACGGACGCCAATCTTAACTTTGTTGGCAGAAATGAAATGGGTTCTGGGGGCCAACCCGGTACATATAACTGGTCCGAAGCTGAAAAATTTCAATTCAATGTTCCAAATGATGGATATATCTATGTTGTAACCTGGAGTGATGGGAGTGTTGCCCAAGGCTGGATCGGACAATTTATTTCACCTGGTTACAGTTTCGTATCCGACACATCATGGGAATATATTCTTACCAACTATCAGATTCTAAATGATTACACCAGTGCTCCGACAGCAGATGATGTGGAAGCGGCAATTGCGGCCAAGCGGCCATGGCTTGCTCCTGTACCCTATTCCAATGGATATGCTTGGGGTCCCATTTCAGATATCAGCTCTGAAGCCCAATGGATATGGGGATCTCCGATGAGCCCGGGCTCCAATGAAGGGGAATATCAGATATTCAGACATGCTGCCGTACCTGAACCTGCGACGATGATTTTACTTGGCTCTGGTTTGGCAGGGCTCGGACTTTTCAGGAGAAAGACAACAAAAAAGTAAGGCTCTTGCAGACTCCATAACAATCGCAACTGCACAATGCAAATGTCTCTCTTCAAACCATGTTTATAATGAGCTCCGATTTCTGGACCACAGGCTAATCTTACTGTGCCATAAAAGCTGTAAAGGTCGGAAAACTGTGCTATAAGTCGGGTGTCTGAAGAATACACCCGTGCCCAAAATATCGAGGCCAGGTTTCGTGCGTCTGCGGAAAAGCTGTCCGCCGCGTTGGAGTATGCCGGCAGGGTGGTACCCTTTCAATCGCATTGCACGGGCCTTTTGCTGCCCGTTGCTCGAAAACGTGTCGAGCCGATGGCCGCACCAGATTGCTCCGGGTAAAGTCTGTGCTACCCACCAATCCCTGCATCGTGACGGCAATCTGCATGACTCAATCCCCCCGGGCATGAAAAAAACGAACGGTACCGCTCCAGTCGCTTCAGCCCCATATTCCATTAATGTGCACCCGGGGTCCACTGAAAAGGAAGCCGACGGCTCGACCTCTCTCCCCGGCTGCCCGAAGGCCCTCCGCACGGACCGGCATCGGGATCTAAGCCGTGCGAAAAAAATAGCGAATTTCTTCGATGTTCCCCATCACTTTTCACAAAGCTTATCTTCCAAAGACTAAATCTCTGGAAAAACGTCGGATTCGCTTACAGTGTCCAAGGGGATGCGTAGACATTGACTCAGTCTCTTTCTAGACAGAACTGTCCGTTTTTGCAGCGTAAAATAATTTTACAAATCAGATGCCCCGCAGTCGTTCTCCCGGATTTTTCCACCAAGCGTCCCCCATGAATAAACATCATTATTTCAACATCATACTGATCTACTCGATCTCTCTGTTCCTGTTTGCATATTTTTTGCAATCATTCTTAGATAAAAATTCTTTCCAAAAATGTCCGAAAGCAGTTTTCACAAGATCAGAAGGAGGCAGGGATGAAACGGACGGCTTTGATCGCCATGCTTGGGGTTTTGTTGGCCTTTGGAGCGGCTGGGGTCTCCTGGGGGGGGACGATCTCCGGCGGAACCGGCTGGAACACTTGGACCGACAGCAGTCTCGGCCAGGATGGTTCCCCCTTCTGGGACGGGAAGTCCCTGGATGCTTCCGACACGAACATCGGTTATCTGTTGAAGGGACCTCTTGGTGTTGGACACCCGGACTACTACGGCAACGCGGGCGGCCCGACGACCTTCACTTTTACCAGGGAATCCACCGACGCCCAGGCGGGCCTGCTGATCGAGATAGCCGGCTGGAAAAACATCAACGAGTTCGGATGGTACAATACCGTTGACATGGCATCGGAGGTGATCTTCAAGGGAGGCGACAGCGCCCCCAAGAGCGCCTATTTCACCCCGTCGGAACACTACGGGTTCTACTTCAAGACGGGCGGCGGCAGTACGTACTATACGGGGGCAAATGCCTCCCAGTTCGCCGTCTTCTCTCCCGATCATGCGAGCGTCTATTACCTGGGGATGGAAGACACTCTCTATAGCAGCAGCGACAAGGATTTCAACGACATGGTCGTCAAGATCTCCGCGGTTCCCGAACCCTGCACGATGTTTCTCGTGGGTTCCGGCTTGATCGGCCTTGCCGCCTTCAGGAGAAAGTTCAAAAGATCCTGAGCGTATGATCTTGCGCTGAAGCACACTTGAAAGGCAGAGCACTTCGTGGCTCTGCCTTTTTTATTGTAAAGGCGCCGCGCTTCTCCGCCGGCGTCCATCCCGCCCGCGCATATTTGCTGCGACGGGCTGAAGAAACGCGCTTTTTATCGAACCCCCCCGGCTCATTCCCATTCATACCGCTGCATTCATCTCCCGTCACACGACGCCGCCTTCGCAGTCCACCACGGATATTTCCGCCGGACGGATTGTCTTTGCGAGATCGAGCGTTATCTTCGATGCAGGCTGCGCCCCGACTCCACGGAAGGCACACGCGCTCCACGGGGCTTTCCGTTCCGAACCGGGGACGATGCGTTCCACCCCTGCGTTTGTTAAGACCGCGAGTGGCTATCAAAGAAAAACTCTTCAGTTTTCCTGGCCAGGAGTGCTATATAAGCCTCTGTTTGCAGCGGACGGGATGCCCCGGCACCGCGGATCTTTTCCGGCATGTGCCGCCCCTCCCTGCGCGGGCCGGCTTCAGATTTGAACTTCCACCCACTCGACGGAACAGGCATCGAGACAGCAGGTTTGTTGGATGGCCGACGCGTTGAAAATACTGGCCCTTCTCTGGCTCGTCAATTTCGCCCCCCCTTTCCTGGCCCATTTGCTCGAAAGCCGGTGGAACGCCCCCCTCGACCGGGGAATCGTCCTCGGAAACGGAGAACCCCTTTTCGGATCGCACAAGACCC
The DNA here is from genome assembly GCA_039680225.1 of Syntrophaceae bacterium. Taxonomy (GTDB): domain Bacteria; phylum Desulfobacterota; class Syntrophia; order Syntrophales; family UBA4778; genus JBDKTK01. Next base: position 1,562 of record JBDKTK010000322.1, on the reverse strand, counting down.
TGCGCGGCGTCCTGGCGGGCGTCCTGGCGGGCGCGCTCTTCGCACCACTCTTCGGAATCGCCTGGTGGGCGGGGCTTCTCGCCGGAGCCCTCAGCATGGCGGGAGACCTCCTTTCCAGCTTCATCAAGAGAAGACTGCGCTGGCCGAGCGGCAAGATCATCCCCGGCCTGGACCAGTGCTTCGAGGGGCTCTTTCCCCTGGCCGTACTCGCGCCGTATTTTTCCCTCGGCGCGGCATCCTTCGCCGCCGTCTTCCTTCTCTTCTGCGTGGGGGCCTATGCGGGTTCCTGGTTCCTGAGGGAAGTGCTCATGATGGAACCGTTCGAAGACTATCCCCGCCCCGTGCGCACGCGCACCCGGCTGCGGGAATTCCGCTCCTGCCAGATTACTTCCCACTCCTTGAAATACCTGCTGAATTTCGAAAACGCCTTCTACTACCATATCTTCATGAAGACGGTCTTCCGCCTGCTCGGCGTCTATGAAAAGGGAAAGCAAAACGCCCTGCGGATCGAGGAGCGCCGCTTCTCCCTGGCCTTTCTCGACCTGCCCGAACCCTTTGACGGGTACAGGGTGCTCTTCCTCTCGGATCTCCACCTCGACGGACTGGAAGGAATCACCGAGGCCGTCATCGCCGCCGTCAGGGAACATCCCGTCGATCTCTGCATCCTCGGGGGAGACTTCCGGATGGAAACGTACGGCCCTTTCGACAAGGCCCTGGCCCGCCTGCGCCGGATCATTCCGCACATCCGGGCAAAAGACGGCATCCTGGCCGTGGTGGGCAACCACGACTGCCTGGAAATCGTGGAACCCCTCCGCGATGACGGGATCACCTTCCTGGTCAACGATTCGGTGTCGATCCGCCGCGACGGCTCGCAAATCTGGTTCGCCGGCGTGGACGACCCCCACGATTACAAATGCCACGACCTGGAACAGGCGTTCCATGGAATCCCCGGGGGAGCCTTCTGCATCCTCCTGGCCCACTCCAACGAAATATACCGGGAGGCGGCCTCCTTCCGCCCGCAGCTCTATCTCTGCGGACACAGCCACGGCGGACAGATCCAGGTCCCGCCCTTCGGCCCGCTCTTCACCCACAGCAGCGCCCCGAGAAAGTACTGCGAGGGGGTGTGGCACTACGACGGCATGACGGGATTCACCACGGGGGGTGTGGGTGTTTCGGGGGTGCCGGTGCGGTTCAACTGCCGCGGCGAAGTCGCGATCCTCACCCTGCGACGCAAAGCCTGAACGAACCCGTCCCGCCGGCCGGCACGCACCGGCGGGGACTCGATCCCGAAGGTCAGGCGGCGCCAAGCCCCGCGAGAACCTTTTCGATCACGGCATCGAGCAGCGGCCCGTCCACCTCGTTTCCCAGGCGCTCCACGACGATCGCCCTGATGCGGTCGTGAACCGACCGGACGTCCTCAGCGGGTTTCGCCTCCTCCGTTGCCTTCTCTGTTGCCTCCTCCGGCGGCCGGAGGCGCCGCAGGCGAATCCCGAGCCTTGCGGCGCGGTCCCGCGCCAGATCGGTCAGCACCACATCGTCGTGCACGTCGAGGCTGGTGACGC
>JBDKTK010000321.1:0-3620 GCA_039680225.1 Syntrophaceae bacterium | reverse complement strand
GATAATTGTGCGGGGGAAAGATTACCATCCTTCCCCCGCCATCATAATCACTCATTCATGTATTCACTTTTTTTAGCAACTCTGATACAAGACCTTAGCAACATTTAGGAATGCTTAACTTTCTCATCGGATTTAAATGAAGGCGGGAGGCAGAGCCTCCGGCCTTTTCATGTGATTGACCTCTTTTACCAATGGGCCAAAACTTTTAAAAGGTAACAGTCCATGAAGAAATTGGCTGTTCTTGTTTGCCTCGCAGCGATCATCTGCGCCGGTCCCGCAAAAGCGGCGGACGAACGCAAAATCGGGTTCGTCAAGAGCACTTCGGGCAGGGCTTTCATTTACCGTCAGAAATTCATGTTCCCCGCCCAGATGTCGGATGTCCTGATGGAGAAGGACACCCTGATCACGAAAGGCGGCGGGTCAATGGGCGTCGTCCTGCAGGATAACAGCGTACTGTCGCTGGGACCGAACTCGCGCGTGGACCTGTCACGCTTCAGGTTTGACCCCTCTGTGGACAAAGCGGAATTCACCACCAAGGTCAGAAAAGGCACCATGGTGTACATGACCGGGATTATCGCCAAGATCAACCGCAAAGGCCTGCGCATCGAGACGCCCAATGTTGTTTGCGGCGTCAGGGGCACACGCATAGCCATCAGAGTCGACTCATCGGAAGACGAAGAGATCGATCCGGTCAAACTCGAAGACAAGCCCCAGCTGCTGCGCACGCTGGACAAGCTCCAGGGCATAAGGGAGGATTAGCCGCATTGAAATCCTGCCTGAAAATTTTCAAGACCTTCGTATTCTTCACTGCTGCCGCGATCACGGTCGGCTGCTCAACCACACAGGTAGTCCTCTTGCCGGACCAGGATGGAAAAGTCGGAGTTGTCGAAGTGTCCGGCAGGGGAACCCAAACCCTCGATCAGGCATACCAAACCACCCAGACAGCGCATATCGCGGGGATATTGACACCTGCGAGGACCCTGGATGCAAGCCAAGTCAAAGCGGATTTCAGGGAGGCGATGGCTGCGGAGCCTGTCAAGCCGGCAAGTTTTGTTTTTTATTTCACTTCGGGCAGCGCCGATCTGACCCAGGCTTCCCTGAGGCTTATCCCGAAAGTCCTGGAAGCAATCAAGGTCAGAAATTCGACTGATGTCATTATCAGCGGGCACACTGATACCGTGGGCGCGGATGATTACAACAAAAAGCTTTCCCTCCGGCGCGCCAAGGCAGTCGAGAAAATACTAATTTCCAAAGGGATTTACGAGGAGGCCATCGAAGTGACCTACCACGGCAAAGGCAATCCCCTCATCCCCACGGGCCCGGGTGTCGCCGAACCGCGGAACCGCCGGGTTGAAGTGACCGTGAGGTAAAAAATCCGCACCCTTCGACAAGCGAAAAGTGCGGATCTTCATCCTGTTTTTTATTTCTCAGGAGTTATCGCCAGGATATAAGCAGAAACAATCTTTCCCATGTCAGACGGGAGCGACCTGTCGCTGCCGCCGAATGTCCACGCGGCTGCCCAGGGATTGTTCGCGCTGGTGAGGACTTTTTCCCTTACGACATTTCCTGTTTTGGAGTCCACGAACTTCAGCTCGACAGCCATCTCGGACGCGCCGGCCCATGCCCCGCCCCAGAACCGGGCCGCGGCGCTGGCTATCCTCAGGTTCGTAATTTTGCTCTTTACGAGCAAAGCGCCCTTCCCGCTGTTATTTTCGCCTTTATCCACTTCCTTGAAACGGTTTTTTTCGCGAAGGTCCGCCAGGAGGCTGCCCCGGTATTCCTCCGCCGCCGTCGGGTAATCAGCCTCAAGCTTGGGGTCTATATCGACCTTTTGCAGGAGCACCACTTCGTATTTTTTATCCAGGGGATTATCCGATTGCGCAAGCGCCAATGCCGTCATGCCCGCAGTCAGTATTGCACAAATCGAGATCATCAATACAAAATACTTAAACCTTGCCATATCTAGTTCTCCTTTCATTAGAGCACGGGATGCAGAGCCGGATTTGGGAATACAAATGGCTGGATGTGAATGTTTCAACCACCACCGCAAATCCACTGATAATCGGTCAAAGGACGTAATTTGACCCGGGGAAAAAGCTATCCAAAAAGGATTTGTTTGTCAATGTAAATACCCCCCAGCAAGTTTCCGGCAATGCGGGGAAAGCTGAGAATGCACACCCGACGTGACCTCAGATACCTTTTTGCAACTTCACAAACATAGCGGGTTGACAGAGTTCCCGCATTTCAGGTAAATAGAAAAAGGTTCGTTCTGGTACTCCATTCCACTCTGTTTTTCCGGCTCTTCCGAGTTCCCCGCTGCTCCGGTCCAGATCACAGTACTTCAGGAGTTTTTTTCATGAAGAAGAGCTTCACGTTCAAGGCAGTCTCCGTTTACCTTGTTGCCGCCCTGCTGGTCATCGGGATGGTCCCCCGGGCCGAGGCCGGTTTTGTCCCCTCAACAGATTCGCAAGACAACAGGGCCGCCGACATTGCCACTGTCCAGAAGGCGCTCGAGAAAAAGGTCGTTTCCGAGACCCTGCACAAGATGGGCTACACAAATGCTGAAATCCAGTCCAGGCTGGCCGGGATGACGGACCGGGAGCTGCACCTTCTGGCAACCCGCATAGATGACGCAAGGGCTGCGGGCGACGGCCTGGAGGTCATCATTGTCGCGCTGTTCATCATAATAATTGTACTGGTAGTCCTGAATTTGACCGGGCACCGGGTTGTTGTAAGGTAATGTACTTCGCGTGGTCCTCACCTTTCCACAGGAGAGTTGAGGGTTTTTACAAGCTTTGGAAATACCCCTTTTTCCCCCTTTAAGAAAAGGGGGAAATTAAAATTAATTATGGCACAGAAAGCATTGCACAGGGCATTTTCCCTTGGAACAGCGGCGCTGCTCTGTTTTGCGCTTTTGTCCTGCGCCGGGGCGTCCAAATCTTCTGCGCCGCATCCAACCGCCGGTAAAGCCCGGGTAATAAAGTCCGTCCCCTTCTTCCCCCAGGAGGATTACCAGTGCGGGCCCGCCTCAATGGCTTCCGTCCTTAACTACCGGGGGATGAAGACCACACCCAGGGAAGTCGCAGCGGCCATTTACAGCAAGTCGGCCCGCGGCACCCTGAATTTCGACATGGTCTTCTTTGCCGAGCGCCAGGGCTTTTTTGCCCGGCAGTACCCGGGCAATCTGGCAGACCTGAAACTGAAGATCAATGAATCGAACCCGCTGATCGTTATGGTCGACCGCGGTTTCCTGGCCTACCAGAAAAACCATTTTATGGTGGTGGTTGGATATGACAGCAGCAATATCATCGTCCATTCGGGCAAGGACAGCTTCAAGCCCGTTCCGGTCGATGATTTTCTCAAATCCTGGCACAAGACGAATAACTGGACATTGCTGATCCACGAAATAAAATCGGGGCGGTCATGACCAGGCGCGCCATTGCCGTTCTCATCGCCGTACTGTGCATCTGTTCGTGCACGATGCCCAGGATAATCGTCCTGAAGGACCCCCTCACGCCCGAGGAGCACCTGGACCTGGGTTATGCCTATGAGCAGAAAAAGGAGTACGAGATGGCAATCAAGGAATATGAAGCGGCAGCCAAAAAACTGCGGAAGGCCAA
>JBDKTK010000320.1:0-2492 GCA_039680225.1 Syntrophaceae bacterium | reverse complement strand
GCTGCGGCTCGGTCCAGCCTTTCCACTGGATAAAGCCGCCGCCCACTGAATAGTATTCTTTTTCGAGGACCACGCCTTGCCCGCCCAGCAGCCGCATTATTATTGTGTTGCTGAACGGGTAATTATGCTCGAGCTTGTCGAAGATGATGGTCTTATCGGAAACCTGGATGGTCTTTCCCCCGATATTGACGGGAAAGGGGGAATCTCCGGCTTTCAGCAGGCTGTCAAGGAACTCGGGCGAACAGGTCTCGGGCTGCTGCCCTAAAATTCCCGCCAGGATGGCCCGGTCTGTCCCGTGCCCCTTGCCGGTAGCGCTCAAGCTGCCGAAAAGGCGGACTTCGATCGCCTGCACGTCGGCCAGCCTGGAACTGTCCAGGGCGCTTACGGCTTTCATGAAATCATTGGCCGCGCGCATCGGGGCGATTGTGTGGGAACTGGACGGGCCCGGGCCCACCTTGAAAAGCTCAAAAACCGATGTGGTGATTGGTATTTTTTCCGTGGGGCTTATAAGCTGTTCGCAAGGCTTTGTTTCCGCCGGGATTGCCGGGGCCGCCGCAAATGCCTTCGATTGCCCGCAACCGGCGCACAGGCTGCCGATGCCGGCTGCCCCTGCTCCCAATATTGCTGACAATTGCAGAAAATGCCTGCGATTTATTCCTTCTTCTTTATTTTTCATGCCGCTTCCTCAAATCCCTCCTTTTTTGCTGCCGGTCCGGTTTCCCTGATAAAAAAAGTAATTATTATGGCCAGGATGACTCCGGCCACGAGCGGCGCAAGGGCCAGCTGAAAATCCGTGATTTCAAGCCGGTCCTGATGCCTTTTCGAGATTTCCATGAGGAGCAAACCGATAAGTGGCGAGAGCTGGGCCGTCATCATGAAGACTATAAAATTCATCGCACCCGCCGTCGAGGCCTTTACGTGGTCGGGATTGACTTCCTTGATAATGCTGTAAGGGATCATTGCGGCTCCGGAAGCTATCCCCAGCAAAAGGGCGACCGGGACCGCCGCAAATTTGGATATATGAGGGTCTTCGACATGAAGGGCCAACGACATGGCCGCCACCATTGCGATTGCGCCGCCAATGAGAACGGGCTTGCGCCGGCCTGTCCGGTCCGATATGTACCCGAGCAGGGGGCAGCCAATTACCCACCCGAAGGGCACAAGCGCGACAATTCTCCCTGCCGCCAGCGTATCAACGTTCAAGCCCCTGGTGAGATAACTTGCGCCCCAGATCATGTCGCCGATTGTGGTCGGCAGGAAAAGCAGCCCCGCACAGATGCCGCACAGATATGACTGGGGGTTGCTGAACACCGTTTTATATGTTGCGAACATTCCGAAAAAGGAACCCTTCTCCTTTATTTCCTTTCCCCCTGCTTCCGTCTCCTTCGGCAAAAGCATAACCAGGACTATCGCGAGGACAAATCCGGCAATCCCCGCGATTATCCAGAAGGTCTGCCAGGGGAATCCCTGGACGTTGACCAGGTTATTTACAGGCGCCTGGCCGGCCGAACCTCCCGCCATGCCGAACATCTGGGTCGCGCCGACGGCCAGGGCCAGGTTGCGCGCCGGAAGGTTCCTTGTGGCGACATAGACTGCCCCTACAAATCCGAATGCCGAGCCCGCCCCCTGCAGCAGGCGCCCCGCCGATGCGCACATCTGGTTTCCCGACCCGAAAAGGACGCAGCCGACGGCGACCAGGACGATTCCGGCGGGAATGCTGAACTTTGCCCCATAGCGGTCCAGGACGGCCCCGGCCACGAGGCTGGCCGGCGAATATGTGTAATAGTACAGGCCGAGAAGAGCGCTGATGCCCAGAGTGGTCAGCCCGAATGCCTGGACCAGTTCGGGGACCATTACACCGGGGGCGGACCTCAGAGAATACTGATAAAAATAGAAAAGGGCGCAGAGCAGCCAGGCGGCTACACCGGAATAACGGCTTGTGGATATCTTTGATTTCATTCCCGGGACCCTCGCTAAGGGGTCAGAAGCGGCGATTGCAGGGGACCGCCCATAAGATACCATTAGTGAGCAAGGGCGAAGCCTGCATTCACCCCCATACACTTGATATTCATCAATTCTTCAGAATATGGATATTCCGGAAATGATTCGGAATTGGGGCTTTGTACCTGTGTTTCCTCAATTATGTCAAGGGAATAAATAAGGAGTTTCATTTGACACAGGCTTGTTGAGTGTTTAAGATAAACCAAAAATTCGGGGAGGATTTATGTTCGAAGTAACTGACAAAGCTTCCGAAATGATCCGGGAGCTTCTCGAAGGGCGCAAAGAGCCGGTATCGGCCATTCGCATCATTGTTTCGGAAGGCGGCTGAGCGGGCGCCACTCTGGGCATGGCTCTGGATGAGCCTGAAGAGAACGATGAGAAGTTTGAAAAAGACGGACTGAGCTTTGTGATTAACAAGCAGCTTCTGGAGGATATAAAACCTGTAAAGGTCGATTTTCTGGAAACCGATAACGGGTCCGGTTTTTATATCA
>JBDKTK010000319.1:0-4644 GCA_039680225.1 Syntrophaceae bacterium | reverse complement strand
GTGGTTGTGTCAAACGCAACCGGGTGCATGGAGATCATTTCCACTTTCTATCCGCATACCGCCTGGGAAGTGCCCTGGATCCACGTAGCCTTTGAAAACGCGGCTGCCGTGGGCTCGGGCGTTGAATCTGCCCTGAAAGTGCTCCGCAGAAAAGGAAAAATCGCCGACCGCTATGTGAAAAGCGTCGCGGTGGCAGGCGACGGCGGCACGGTGGATATCGGAATCCAGGCCCTGTCCGGGGCAATGGAGCGCGGTCATGACATGATCTTCTTCTGTCTTGACAATGAGGCGTACATGAATACCGGCATCCAGCGCTCCAGCGCAACCCCGTTCGGCGCGGCGACTACGACTTCCCCGGCAGGCAAGGCCAGCATCGGCCAGAAGACCGGCAAGAAGAACGTCCCGGAGATCATGGTGGCCCACAATGTGCCTTACGTGGCGACGGCATGCCCCAGTTATCCTCTTGACCTCATGAACAAGGTTGAAAAGGCCAAGAAAGTAAAAGGCCCCTCGTACATCCATGTATTTTCGGTATGCCCGACAGGCTGGAGGGCGGGTTCCGAGCAGACCATCAAACTGGGGCGCCTGGCGCTTGAAACAGGCGTATTCCCCCTGTATGAAGTCGAAGACGGCAAATACAGGCTCACGGTCGATATGCCCGAAAAGCTCAGGCCGGTAAACGATTACCTGAAGCTGCAGGGCAGGTTCAGGCATCTCGCGCCCGGCGATATAGTGAAGGTACAGGAAAAGGTTGACTACGAATTGAGAAAGCTCCTTCACAAGGTGGAGACTTCGAAATCCTGGTCTGAATAAATAGAAAATTAGAATGGGACAGGTAAAACAAATGAATATGGTTTCATTCAGCAGTTGGAACGGCAAAATAATAGATAACAGGAAGGCGGCAAAAGCCGGCGCTAAAGCAGCGCAGGTCCCGGCGGACCTCGACGGCAACAAGTTCAAGGCCCTGATCGGCTGGAACGGGCTGATCGTAAACGATCCCGCTGCAGACGTCCCCTCCCTTACCCTGAGCTATTTGAAAGCCATCAGGAATATTTCCTGCGGCGAGTGCTCGGTCTGCATGATCGGCATCGACCGCATTATCGATATGTTTCGCGATATGGGCGCGGGCAAAGGCAGCGCCAAAGACCTGGCCGATATCGAGGAGATTGTGAAAGGCGTCAGCGCGAACAGCAAGTGTAATTTCGGCGGCTCATCCCTGGCCCCGGTCCTCGACGCTGTCAAGAATTACAAGGCGGATTTTCTGGAAGTGATCGGCGGAAAACGGAAACTGGCAGAGATCAAGGCTTCCGTTGAAGTCGATGCGCCCTGCGTCCATTCCTGCCCCGCCAGGCTGGACATACCGGGTTACATCGAACTGATCCGGAACGCCCGCTTCAGGGACTCGCTCAACGTGATCCGCGAAAGGTGCATCCTCCCCGGTGTTATCGGGCGCGCCTGCCCGGCTCCCTGCGAGAGCGCCTGCGTCCGCAAGGACATCGACGAACCCCTGGCGATCAGGCTTCTGAAAAGGGCGGCCGCAGACTTCGACTATCGGACGGGTTCAACGCCAATCGCGTCGTCAAGTGCAAAGAAAGACGATAAAGTGGCCATCATCGGCGCCGGCCCGGCGGGTCTTGCCGCCGCATGCCAGCTGCGCCGCAGGGGCTACCAGGCAACGATATTTGAAGCGCTCCCGTTCGCGGGAGGCATGGCGGCCACGGGAATCCCCGATTACAGGCTCCCCAAAAACGTACTTAATCATGAAATTGACATGGTCAGGGCAATGGGCGTCGAGGTAAAACTCGGCACGCCGGTAGAGAGCCTGAACCTGAAAGATTTGAAAGACAAGGGATTCAAGGCCGTGTTCCTGGCCGTCGGCGCCCAGAAAGGCACCAAGATCGGCTGCAGGGGCGAGGATGAAGGCTACCTGGGAATTGTCGACGGAGTCGAATTCCTCAAGGATCTGAGCTTCGGCAAGAAAGCGAAAGCGCAGGGCAAGGTCGTCATCATCGGCGGCGGCAACGTCGCTATCGACTGCGCCCGGACCTGCAAGCGCCTCGGCTTCAGGGAAGTTGAAATCCTTTACCGCCGGTCGCGCACCGAAATGCCGGCCCACGACGAAGAAATCGAGGCGGCCGAAAAGGAAGGGGTCAAGTTCTCCTACCTGGCGGCCCCTGTAGCGGTCATGGCAAAGGACGGCAAGATTACGGCCATCGAGGCGATCAAAATGAAGCTGGGCGAGCCGGACGAGAGCGGAAGGCGCAGGCCCGTCCCGGTAAAGGGGTCGGAGTTCAGGGTCCCCGCCAACATGGTGGTCTCGGCAACCGGCCAAAAGCCGGACCTGGGATTCACCAATGAAATCGAAACAACCAACTGGGGCACGATCAAAGTAGATCCCGTCCGTTATACGACCAATATCGAAGGCGTATTTTCGGGAGGCGACTGCGTTTCGGGCCCGGCCACCCTCATCGAGGCGCTCAATGCCGGCAACATCGTTGCCCGGAGCATCGACAGCTACCTGCAGGGGAAAGGGTTTTAAAAGGAAGTCAGGTTTGAGGCCTTTGACCCCAGCCAGAAGCGAGATCAGATTTTCGTATCCAGGAAGGCCGCGGAAAAAGTGGAGCACCTGGACCCGAAATCCAGGATTGAAAGCTTCTCGGAAGTGGAAAGCGGCTTCGATGTGGCCGAAGCAATCAAGGAAGCGAAACGCTGCCTGAGGTGCTACAGGGTTGTCGTCTGGCAATAAAAGTTCTTATTACTTGGAAATATAAAGGGGATAGTGATGGTTAATATAAAAATCGACGGACGGGATGTTAAGGCCAAAGAGGGCTCCAGCATTCTTGAGAACGCGAAGCAGCTTAAGATTCAAATTCCGACGCTCTGTTATCACTCTGATTTGAGTCCGTTCGGGGCCTGCCGCCTTTGCACCGTTGAGGTCAAGCAAAACGGCAAATGGAAAATGGCCACATCGTGCACGACTGCCGTGGAAGAAGGGATGGAAGTCCGCACCGATACCGATACGGTGAAGAACAGCAGGAAATTTGCGGCGGCGCTGCTCAATTACAAGTACCCCGGGGACAAGGCGGTCAGGGAAATCGCGGCCGGCCTGGGGCTGAAAGTCGACGGCGCGAAAGCTGATACGAGGGAATGCGTGCTCTGCGGCCTGTGCGTCCGCGCCTGCCAGGAAATCGTAGACGTCAACGCCTTGAAGTTCCGCGACCGCGGTGTGAACCGCAATGTGGAAGAGGCCTCGGTCGAGTTCGATTCCGCGGCCTGCATCGGGTGCGGCTCCTGCGCTTATGTCTGCCCCACCAAGTACGTCCAGATGGAGGACAAGGGCAGCAAAAGGACAATCTGGAACAAGGTCTTCAAGATGGCATCCTGCTCAGTTTGCGGGAGGCCCTTCGCCCCGGTCGAGCAGCTCGAATATATCAGCAAAAAGACGGGCGTCCCCATGAGCAAACTCATGGTATGCGTCAGCTGCAGGTAAATATTTAAAAATAATTGAGACCGCTCACTTGACAACGGGCGGTCTTTTTATTAATCTCTGCGCTCTCGTTGAAAACCGAATATTCCCCAGTAGCTCAGTCGGCAGAGCAGATGGCTGTTAACCATCGGGTCCGTGGTTCGAGTCCGCGCTGGGGAGCCATATACTACCGAAGCTGGGCACCCCTATTGAGGGTCCCAGCTTTGGCTTTTCTAAAGCACCTGCAATAGCCGCGTATTTTCCTTTTAAGCAGACCTCTCTACCTTCGATCCTTATTTCATCAACAAATAACTTAAGATAACCTTTACCGAAATTCGATTTCTGATCTTTAAACTTGTTGGAAAGTGCCGTACAAAACGCCTGGATGTGATTTTTATTCAATTTAGAAACAGGTATTTCCTTATCTCTTCTTAAGCGGGCCATTTCCGTCAAAATCTCTTGCCGGCGAGACTGATGACCATGTACCCTTTCGTTAAGCGTGGAATCGAGCGGTAAAAGGCCTTTTTCAACCGCATCATAAAGACGATCTGCCTTTTGCTTCAGAAGGTCCAATTCCTTTGATAACTGTCCCAATTTCTCGTCCTGGTCCCCACGAGCTTTCTTCAGCTCAAGCCTTAATTTATTAATCATCGCCGACACCCTTGAAGGGGTAAACACTTTATGCGCAAGCGTATCCAGGACCAGAGAGTCTAACTTTTCCATCCGAATATTGCGGCTTGTACATGCATCTTTACCGTTATTAATGCGAGATGTGCATTTATAATACCTGTAACGTCCCCCTTTCCCGGTAGCCAGGGTCATAGGTGATCCGCATTCACCGCATTTTATGAGACCGGTCAACAATGTCGGGGAATTTACTATCCGAGGCGGCGTGTTTAAGGGTGAATGATCAAATCGCCTTTTCTGGCATAAACTGAATGTCTCTTGATCTATAATCGGATCAACCTCTATGATGATCCACTCAGATTCCGGTTTAATTCGCCCGCTTTTAGCCTCTTTTCTATTGAAAACGTATTGGCCGCAATAAAGCCTATTCGCGAGTATTTTGTTAATCACCATCTTTTTCCAGCTTCTACCCCGCATGGTAAGGCCTTCATTATTCAAATGAGACATAATTCCCATAATTCCTAATGATTTCCCTTCATAGCCATTGAGGT
>JBDKTK010000318.1:0-4383 GCA_039680225.1 Syntrophaceae bacterium | reverse complement strand
TTGGCCTTGATGACGCCTCCCAGGTCGGGATTTAAAATCATCGTCCCGAAGGTGCAGCATGTCTCGTATTCGGGGCCCGCTCCTTCCTCTGTTGCGAACATCCCGCCTTCAACGCGGACGACCCTCTTGCAGGCGATGGGACAATTCGAGCATGCATGCGGTTTGATGAGATATCTTTCCGTCATTGTCGGCCCGCCGAGGTTCGCGGAGAGGTCGAAATCCTCGCCCACGGACCAGTTCTTTATCGGGACATCCCCCGTTATCATACCCAGGTCCATTCCTGCATCGGACCCCATGGACCTGAGGGAGCCCGCCAGGTTTGAATCCTTTATCTCTCTCAAGGCGTTCTTGTGTATTTCCTTGAAAGAAGCTTCATCAAATTTTTCTATTTTCCCTGAACCCCTGGCCACGACGGCCTTCAGGTTTTTCGATCCCATTACGGCCCCCATCCCGGTCCGGCCGATATAATGCCCCTTGTCGTTCCCGATGGAGGCGTACTTGACGAGGTTCTCGCCGGCCGGGCCGATTGCCAGCACCCTGCAGCCTGGAACGGCAAGCTTGAGGACGTCGGTTGTTTCGTAAATGTCTTTCCCCCAAAGTTCAGCGGCGTCCCTTAATTCGGCAGTGCCGTCGATAACGGAAAGGTAAACGGGCGTGGCCGATCTCCCGGTGAAAATCACCCCGTCAAAGCCTGCCCGCTTCAGTTCGGGCCCGAACGTCCCCCCGCACGAGGATTCCCCCCATATATTTGTCTGGGGCGACCTGGCGCAGACCGTGAAGCGCGAAGACCCGGGGAACCCGCTTGCCGCAAGGGGGCCGGTCATTATCATCAGGGGGTTTTCGGCGGAAAGAGGGTCCGCAAGTATGTTGAATCTATCCAGGAAGAGCTTGGCGGCCAGGGAACTGCCGCCGGGGAAATCCCGGAGCAAATCCCGGCCCGTTTCAAATATGGAAAAGGCGGCGGAAGCAAGGTCGACCTGCAGAAATTTGCCCGCATATCCGAAAATCATGGTTTACTTCCTTTGAAGGGCCGGGTTGGATCTGAAAAGGGTTTGAACATACTTCCATGTACACCGTCAAGAAATTTAGGTTTTATGCTATTGCGTTTTCGGCACGGAAACAATAATGATGAAACTCCTCAACAAAAGCTCTTGAAATTATTTTAATTTATGGCAAACAATTTTCATATGGGAAAAACTCCACGACTTAATTTTTTGATGTAGGAAAATAACTTTTTTTATTGTAAGCTAATAAAAAGTCTCAAATTCTATTTTCTTTTTGGAGGGTGCTATGGAGATGAAGGAGCTGATTAAGTATATTGCGCAAGCGCTTGTTGATCATCCCGATGAGGTGAAGGTTTCCGAGACTACCGGCGAACAGAACTCCGTGATCGAATTGCGTGTGTCAAAGGAAGATCTGGGCAAGGTCATAGGCAAACAGGGCGCTACGGCCCAGGCGATGAGGACCCTGTTGAATGCCGCTTCAGCCAAAGTGCGCCGGCGGGCAATCTTGGAAATTCTTGAATGATTCCAAACCTGTAAGCCGCCTAATAAGGGAGTGCCCGCGGCACTCCCTTTTCTTTTTCATGGAATCCCCATTCCTGCTCCTTTCACTTATGCTCATTTCAGAAAAAGCGAATCAGCTATTAAGTTCCCGCCCGATAGCCAGTCAAAGATTCATTTCAGATAATGCAGCCATGTCGGGAAGCGATTTGCAAGCCTTAATCCTGCTGTGGAACCTTTTCAGCGGGTCGATAATCGGCCCGTTCGTGACGGCAATGCTGTTCACGCTGGGTTTCATCCTGCATGATGCTCTGGCCGAATCCACAGAGGACGCGGGACAGAGCGAATCGATTTTTGACCGGTCCTGAAACTTTTCCCTCCCAGATTTCCAAAAAAATATTTCCATATCATCCAATATCTGATAGATATCTCATCTAAACACTTACGAGTTGCATATAAGAAGCAAGGGAGAACCATTTTGAAGAGAAAAACCGCAGAAAACAGCAGGAATACTCAGGAAAAAGCCATCGAAGACAAGTTTCTCATGGGAGAGGCGTCCGCCTTGAAATGTCCGCCCTCCCATATTGTCGAATGCTCGGTCAACGGCGAAGCTCTGTCGGAAGAGGATACAGACGCCAGGGGCTATGCCTTTTCATGGGGGCAGCTCCTCGAAGTCGTCAGGGACGATATAGTGACATGGGAGATAAGGTTCGAAAAACTGCACCGAGATTTCCTTGACGTGAACAAGACCTCCCGCGAATTATCAGACAGGTTCCTGGATTCAATTGGATGCCTTGATGTGCCTGATTTTCTGCTGTTCAAAAAAGGCTCCCTGAAGAGCAGCTCTGCAGCAATCATCCTGACCGATCCGAAAAAAGAGAAACCGGCCCGGAAATACCTTTTGTCCATCGTTGCAAGGGGCAACGGCTCCCCCATGATCTCCCTGGTGAGGTCCATACGCAGGCTCATAAAATCAAATAACGATTCCAAATAATTCATCAAGCCCCTGTTCATAATCCGCTTTTTTGATTGCGCAAAAAATGATATGAAGTCCCATGCTTGTGCTGGCCATTGAATCATCGTGCGATGAAACATCGGCTGCCGTCGTCCGCGACGGCAGCATTCTTTTGTCCAATGTCATCGCTTCGCAAATTGACGTCCACAGCAGGTTCGGGGGCGTGGTGCCGGAGATTGCCTCCCGCAAGCATATTGAATCGATAGCCCCCGTCATCCTGGAGGCGCTTCACGATGCAGAGGTCACGCTGGGAGAGATAGAGGGCATAGCCGTTACAAGGGGGCCTGGCCTGATCGGGTCTTTGCTGATCGGGCTTTCCGCCGCCAAGGCCATATCTTTTGCCAGGGGGATACCCTATGTCGGGGTCAACCACCTGGAAGGGCACGTAGCGGCAGTTTTCCTCACCGGTCAGAAACCCGAATTTCCCTTTGTCGCCCTGGTCGTTTCCGGGGGGCATACGAATATTTACCTGGTGAGAGGATTCCAGCACTTTCACACAATCGGACAGACGAGGGATGATGCGGCGGGAGAGGCCTTTGACAAAGCTGCCAAGCTCCTCGATATCGGCTACCCTGGAGGCGTGGTCATTGATAAACTGGCCAAAAAGGGCGACCGCGGGGCCATTGCCTTTCCGAGGTCGATGAAAGACAGCCTGGATTTCAGCTTCAGCGGCCTGAAGACATCCCTGTTGAACTATATAAAAAAAAGGCCTTCCCCCATTACGGAAAATGAAATTCCGGACATAACGGCAAGTTTCCAGGAGGCAATAGTCGACGTCCTTGTCCAAAAGACAATCAGGGCGGCAATGAATTACAATATCGGCCGGATCGTAGTCTGCGGCGGGGTTGCGGCCAACAGCCGGCTTCGCGAAGCGTTCCTGTCGGAATCTCAAAAGGAGGGCATGGAGGTTTTCATCCCGCCCATGAGACTCTGCACGGATAACGCCGCCATGATCGCGGTCGTGGGCGAGCAGCTCCTCGCCGGCGGAAGGCGGGACGGCATGGACCTCAACGCCGTATCCCGGTGGCCGCTGGATACGTTGAGTTAACACCCTGCAATGATAAAGTTTTTTCATAAGAAATCGAAAGAGTTCTATCACAGGTTCTTCTGCCTGAAGGGAGATCCCCGCAGGATCTCAATGGGAATGGCAATCGGCGTTTTCATCGGGATGACCCCGACCATACCATTCCACACGGTGCTCGTCTTTGCGTTCATACTGCCTTTGCGGCAGAACCTGACGGCCGCGCTCCTGGGGACCTGGGTCATGAACCCGGTAACGCTGCCTGTCTTCTACCTGCTTGAATATGAGTTGGGCAGGCTTTTGCTTGGATGGGAGCGGTTCGCGATCGTTTTTAACGATCTCAATGTCGGGAACATATTGGAGATCGGCTGGGAGATATTCTGCCCCCTGCAGATCGGGGGCCTGATCCTGGCGCCGTTCTTTGCTATTCCCGCTTATTTTATAACCTATCATGCAATCATGGCCGTAAGGGGCAGGAGAGATGCCGACTGTAAAGGGCCTGCTGAGGAAATATGATATCCGCCCCAAGAAGCGCCTCAGCCAGTCATTCCTGATCGATCCCAATATTACCGCGAAAATTGCGGGCCTGCTGGACCCCGGGCCGGATGATACGGTTGTGGAGATAGGCTCCGGGCTGGGCGTACTCACCGGGATAGTTGCCGGGCAGGTGAAAAGGGTCATTGCGCTGGAAATAGATCCCGGCCTCATCGAGATATTAAGGGCCGAAGTCGGCCGGGACAATGTGCTGATAGTCCACGAGGACTTCCTCAAATTCGATTTCCGGGAGTTTTTCTCCGGGCCGGAGCTTAACAGGGCAAAGGTCATCGGCAACGTCCCTTATAACA
>JBDKTK010000317.1:0-10563 GCA_039680225.1 Syntrophaceae bacterium | reverse complement strand
GGTGCATGCTGCCGTACCGGAAGAATTCCGCATTTTCCAGTCCGGGGATCATCCGGAAGACCCGCCGCTGTTCCGGCCAGGTCATCCGCGTCTGGAACCCGACAATGTTGTAGAACGTCGCTTCCCTGTTTTCCTGCCGCAGCTGGACAGCGGCAAAGGGCTGCTGCCCGGTCCGCGGGTCGACCAGGCCCACCGGCTTCATCGGGCCGAACAGTAATGTCTTCGGCCCCCTGCCGGCCAGGACCTCGACCGGGAGGCAGCCTTCGAAGACGCGGAAGTCCTCGAATTACCTCACCGCGGCTAGTTGTGCCGAGCGCACGGCCCCCCAGAATTGTTCATATTCCTGTTCCGTAAGCGGGCAATTCAGGTAGTCTCCTTCGCCCTCGCCATAGCGCGACGCCTTGAAGACCCGCGAGTAATTTATGGTAGATGCATCGATTATGGGCGAGATGGCGTCGTAGAAATAGAAGTAATCCGAACCGGTGATTTGAGAGATGGCCCGGCCCAGCACATCCGATGTGAGGGGGCCGCTCGCAATGATGGTTGTGCCTTCGGGGATTTCGACCGCCTCCCGCCGGACTATCTCGAGAGCGCCGCAGGAATTGAGCTGGTTTTCGATGAAGCGGGAGAAAAGCCCGCGGTCGACCGCGAGGGCCCTGCCGGCGGGCACCGCCGTCTGGTCGGCGGCTTTGATGATCAGGGAATCAAGGAGCCGCATCTCCTCCTTGAGGAGGCCGACAGCGTTGATTATCTCGTTCGACCTCAGGGAGTTGCTGCACACAAGCTCCGCGAAGAGAGGCGAGGTATGGGCCGGCGAGAACCGCTCCGGCTTCATCTCGACAAGCTTCACCGCGCGGCCCCTTTTCAGGAGCTGCCAGGCCGCCTCGCACCCGGCAAGGCCGCCCCCGATAATGGTCACGGGTTTTTCATTGGAATGCATGGACAAAATTCAGGTAAGTGTAGACCCTCACGATCCCATTTGTCATACCCTCGAAAGCGGGTATCCGGTTCAGTACGATCGATCTATTACGCGCGCTCGGCTTTTTCCTTGTACCCGCATTCCTGCTTGATGCAGGCCTTCGTCCGGCCGTTGCGCCGGTCGTATTTCTCCACGATGAAGGGGGCGCCGCATTGCGGGCAGGCCTCCGGGAGCGGCCTGTCCCAGAGCGCGAATGTGCACTGGGGGTACTTGGAGCAGCCGAAAAATGTCTTGCCCTTTTTTGTCTTCTTCTCGGTGATTTCTCCCGGGCAGCCCTCCTCGGGGCACTTGATGCCGATGCTCAGGGCTTTTGTATTGCGGCACTCCGGGTATCCGGAGCAGCCGAGGAAACTTCCGAAGCGGCCCTGTTTCACAACCATGTTCTTGCCGCATTTATCGCAAATGGTATCCGACACTACTTTTTCAACCTCGCTGATCTTTCCGTTTTCGTCCTGTTCGAAATTCTTGGTATTCTTGCAATCCGGGTAATTGGAGCACGCGATGAAACGACCGTTCCTTCCCCATTTGATCACCATCGCACTGCCGCATTTATCGCAAACGAGGTCGGTCGGCGTCTCTTCCGCCTTCACGTTCCTCATCTGCTTCTTGGCCTGCTTGAGCACGCTTGCGAACGGCTCGTAAAACTCGGAAAGGGTCTCGAGCCGCTTGACCTTGCCCTCCGCGATCATGTCGAGCTTCTCCTCCAGGGAGGCGGTGAAAGCGACATCGAGGATCTTCGGGAAATTCTTGACCAGCAGGTCCGTTACGAGAGTCCCGAGTTCGGTCGGATGGAAGCGCCCCGTCTCAAGCTTCACGTAATCGCGGTCCTGGATCGTGCTGAGGATCGTCGCGTACGTGCTCGGGCGTCCGATGCCGTTCTCTTCGAGGGCGCGCACCAGCGTCGCTTCCGAGTAGCGCGGCGGCGGTTCCGTGAATTTCTGCTCGGGCGTGATGGAGATGACGGTCAGGGTCTCGCCTTCCTTGAGGTCGGGCAGGACCTTGTCGAACTCGCTGCCGTTGCCGTTACCGTTCTCTTCCGTTTTGTCGTCGCGGCCTTCAGTGTAAAGGACCGTGAAGCCGGGGAACTTCATGATGGAGCCCTGGGTCCGGAAGGTGCATTTGCCCGCGCCGATGTCGATCGTTGTCTGGTCGTAAACGGCCGGGTTCATCTGGCTCGCGACGAAGCGGTTCCAGATAAGCTGGTAAAGCCGGAACTGGTCGGGGCTCAGGTATTTCTTGATATCGGCAGGCTTGTACGCCAGGGAGGCGGGCCGGACCGCCTCGTGGGCGTCCTGGATCTTCTTGGTCGATTTGAAAGCCCTCGCCTTGGCCGGCAGACAGTCCTTGCCGTAATTATCCAGGATATAGTCCCGGACTTCCGCGAGCGCCTCGTCGGCGATCCTCACCGAATCCGTCCTCATGTAAGTAATGAGACCGACGGGGCCTTCATCTCCGAGCTCGATGCCCTCATAGAGCTTCTGGGCCGTGCTCATGGTCTTCTTCGCGGAGAAGCGCAGCTTTCGGGACGCCTCCTGCTGGAGCTTGCTCGTGGTGAACGGCGGCTGCGGCTGCCTCTTTGTCTCCTTCTTTTCGATTGATGCGACAATGAACGGCACCGTTTCCAGGTAGCCCAGGATGTCCTTTGCGTCTGCTTCGTTGCCGATCTTCGCCTTCTTGTCGTCGATTTTCAACAGCCGGGAGTCGAAGGGCGGCGGGTTGGAGCCGGAGAGCTTGGCGGTGACGTTCCAGAACTCTTGCGGGACGACATTGCGGATCTCCTCCGCGCGCTCGCAGATCATGCGGACGGCGACCGACTGGACGCGCCCCGCGCTCAGGCCGCGCCTGACCTTGTCCCAGAGGATGGGGCTGATCTGGTAACCGACGAGCCTGTCGAGGATGCGGCGCGTCTGCTGGGCCTCGTACTTGTTAAAATCAAGGTCCTGGGTCTCCTCCAGGGCCTTGAGCATCGTCTTGCGGGTAAGGTCGTTAAAGAGGACGCGGCGGACGTTCTTGCCCTTCGAGCCGATCTCTTCGGCTATGTGCCAGGCAATGGCCTCGCCCTCGCGGTCCGGGTCCGGCGCGAGATAGATGTTTTCAACCGCCTTAGCCGCCTTCTTCAAATCGGAAATGACCTTCTTCTTGTTTTCGATCACGACGTAGGTGGGCTCGAAGTCGCCTTCGATGTTTATCCCGAGGCTGCTCTTGGGCAGGTCCTTTATATGTCCCACGGAGGCCCTGACGTCGAAATCCGGGCCGATATATTTCTTTATGGTTTTTACCTTTGTCGGAGACTCAACAATAATAAGAGAATTTGGCATTTAATCTATTTTCCTTTACAAGCGTCGAAAATGGGCCCCTCTGGATAAGAGGAGGGGATTTTATACATTTACGAATCTTTTTCAATCTATTTTAATACGAACATTTTTCCGGGGAGCTGTTCGATGTACCCCCGCAGTTCCAAATCCGTAAGCATGCCGAGTATTTCGCCCGCCGGACGGCCGCAACGGGCTATAATCGTATCCACGTCCAGCGGGTCGGCGGAAATTACCCCGATCAGGGCCTTTTCACTGCCGTTGAGGGCCGCGTCATCCGCCGCCTGTTCCGGCCCCTGTTCAGACTGAAGCGCCTGATTTTCCTCAAAGTTCCTGATCTCCAGCTGGGGGGTAATCTCTTCGAGGATGTCGTTTACGTTTTCGACGAGCTTTGCCCCCTGTTTTAAGAGCATGTGCGTCCCTTTCGAGCCCGGGGCGTCTATGACGCCCGGCACCGCAAAGACTTCGCGCCCCTGGTCGAGGGCCGTCCTGGCGGTTATCAGCGAACCGCTCTTTTCCGTGGCCTCAATTATAACCACCCCCAGCGACAGGCCGCTTATGATCCTGTTGCGGGCCGGGAAATGGGGGGCGTTCGGCGGCGTCCCGAAGGGGAACTCCGTGATTATGGCGCCCGAGCCGGGAATTTCGGAGTAGAGGTCCCTGTTCTCGCCGGGGTATACCACATCTATCCCGCAGCCCAGGACGGCGATGGTCCTGCCCCTCGCTGCCAGCGCCCCGCGGTGGGCCTCCGCGTCTATGCCCTTTGCCAAGCCGCTCACCACGGTCACGCCGTTGAAGGCCAGGTCGCGGCAAAGCCTGCCGGTGACATATTTCCCGTAAGTGCTTGCCGCCCGGGAACCCACGACAGCCACGTTGATATCGGTTTCCCGCAGCTCGCCCCGCACGTATAAAAGGGGAGGGAAATCGTAAATGTTCAGGAGGTTCTTAGGGTACAAAGGATCGGTATACGTAATCACGGAAACCCCGGAAGCGCCGGCCAGTTTGACTTCCCTGTCCGCCTTCTCCCAGTCCCGGAAATCTTTTATGTTCTGCGCCGCTTTCCTTCCGGCCAGGGCGGCCAGGCCCTCCCGGGTCGCCTCAAATGCGTCCCGGGGCGAGCCGCAGGCATCGACAACCTGCCGGAAAATTACATTCCCTATGCCTGCAACAAATTTCAGCGCAAACCAGTATCTCAGGTCTTCAGTTCCCATAATCGGTTTTCAAGAGGAAATTAAAAAAAGGCCGGATTTCAAGGCGGCCCGTCTAATATATCGAAAGCGCGGGGGGTGTCAAGTTGTTTTGAGGTAAAATATTAGAACTTAAAAAAACTTTGCAATCCCCCGAGGATTGGTTTATTAACGAAATCCTTCTACCCGGGGAGGAGTCGCATATGCAGCGCAGCCCAGCGTTGGTTTTGGCAGTCATTTTTTTGATTTGTTTCTGCCTGGCCGGGACCGGAACGGCCCAGGACAAGACCCCGGCCCCCGAAACCGCCAAGGCCCTGAAAACAGAACCCGCCGTCGAGGAGCCGACCCCAGAGGTCAATCCTGATGTAAAACCTGACATCAAGCCGGAAATCAAGCCGGACGTCAAGCCGGATATTAAACCTGATATCAGGCCTGCGGAGCTTTCCCTGGGCGCCGCCAGCCCGAGCCGCGGGTCGTCCAACGTCATGATCCTGAAGAAATCCTCGCCGGGTTACGCGCGCTGGGCATTGCAGGGGCCGGCAGGATGGTTCCCGCCTCCCGAGGAAAAGTACTCCGGCATGCTCGGGCCCGAGCCCCTGAATTTCAAGATAACCCTGAAATGCTTCCCGGCAAAGGAATTCCCGGCGGATGATACAACGTATGTTCCGGTGGAGCTTGTCTTTGAATCGGCAGCCGGCAGTTTTGTATTCAGAAATGAATTGCGCCCGGGCAGGTACAAGGAACGGTTCTCCTTTGTTTTCGACGGCGCGGAAAAGGGCATAAACATATATTTCCGCGTGCTGAAGAAAGAGGGGCCCGTGCTGCTCGCTGACACCCACGGCCTCGATTTCGGCTCCATCGAGAGCGGCAGGACTGTCAACAGGACCGTCCATGTCCGCAACCCCGGACGGGGCGTGCTTTCCTGGAAAGCAGGGCAGCCGCCGCCGTCTCTCAATAACGGCAGGTATGTCTCGCTTTTCAATCAAGAGGTCCGCGACGGAGGGACATATTATTTGCCTTCCGGTTTGAATGACATGGTCCAGCTCCAGGGAGAGTGGACGGGCGTTGAGGGTTGCCCCCTGGGAAAATCAGGCAGCTCCATCCAGATAAACTTTACCGGCACGGGGATCATAGTTTACGGGGTGAAGGACTCCGACCCGGGGCTGCTGAATATGAGACTGGATGACGATACGACCGAGGACATCCAGTGCGGGTCCGGTTATCTGGAAAGCACGGAAATACTGGTCTTGAGCGGTCTCCTGGAAGGGCCGCACAAGCTGGTCCTGTCCCGGAAGGACGGTATGGTGTTCGCCGAAGGTTTCAAGGTCCTGGGCAGCGGGTTTTTGAAAGGGCCCGACCACTGGATCAAAATAGTCCCGGACAGCGGGACAACGACGAGCGAGACGGATTTTATCAATGTCACCATAAATACAGCCGGCCTGGCCCCCGGCATTTACGGCGACCAGATTGAGATCATCTCCAATTCCGGCAGGGCAACCGTCGACATCTCGGCAAATGTAACCGTGTCTTCCGTACCGCAGGTATTCAAGGTATTCAGGTTCACAAGGGGAAGGGATATCCTTTATTCCTCCAACCCTTCGGCTGAGAGCCCCAGGAAGACGGCCGGGTACGCGGGCAGGGCATTGGCGTTCAGCCTGTTCCGCGAGGACACTCCGGGAACCCGGCCGCTCTGCCGCTGGTACAGCCGGTCAAATGCCAACCATTATTACACCACCAGCCGCGAGGGCGACAAGTTCACGCGCGGCTACGTCCTGGAAGGCCCGATCGGGAATATCGCCACGACGCGCCTGCCCGGGACGCGCGAGCTTTACCACTGGTACAACCAGTCCACCGGGATACATACCTATACCCTCGACCCCAGGGGGGAGAATCTCCCGAAAGCCAAGTTCCTCTACCAGGGCATAGTGGGTTACGTTAAGTAGCCGATTTGCGCTTGAAATAATATTTGCGCTGTGGAAATGTGAATATCCGAATTGATGTCGCGCGGGCCGCTGCCCAAGGCTGCGCAAGTCCGCCCCGGCGCTATCCAGCTTTTATCAAACCGTTCGCGCTCTTACGTTATTAAACCGTTTATTGCAGGATAATATTTTCATCATACCATCGGGAGGAATCTTCGCATGCAGAATTTCACGTTTGAAAACCCCACCAGGATCCTGTTCGGCAAAGGCATGATTGCCCGCATCGGCGGCGAGGCCGCGCGGTTCGGGACGAAGGCGCTGCTGGTTTACGGCCGGGGCAGCGTCAAAAAACACGGGACCTGGGACATGGTGATTGCGTCTCTGAACGAGGCCAAAATCCCCTTCGCGGAATTCGGCGGAGTCAGATCGAACCCCGTGCTTTCCCATGCGCTCAAGGGCATAGAGGCGGCCCGCAAGGAAAAGGCGGACGTCGTAATTGCCGTCGGCGGCGGGAGCGTCATCGACGAAGCGAAGACGATCGCGGCGGGCGTGAAGGCCGCGCCGGGCGACGACATCTGGGATTTCTTCACCTTCAAGAAAAAGATCACCGGGGCCCTGCCCGTACTCACGGTCCTCACCCTGTCGGCGAGCGCCTCGGAGATGAACAACGGCGCGGTGATCACGAAAGAGGAGGGCACCCAGAAGCTGGCCATCAACTCGCCCTTCATTCAGCCGAAGACCTCGATCCTCGACCCGACGGCATTGTTCACGCTCTCGCCCCATTATACGGCGTACGGCACCGTCGATATAATCACGCACATGCTCGAAGGGTACTTCAATAACCGCGAGCCCGAAAGCCCGCTGCAGGACAGGCTTGTGGAAGGCCTGATGAAGACGGTCATGGAGAGCACGGAAACCGTCCTCAAGGACCCGCAGAATTACAACGCGAGAGCAAATATAATGTGGTCGGCGACCCTGGGCTTTAACGGCACCACGACCGCGGGCATGGGCTTTGTGAGCTACCCCGCCCACATGATCGAGCACTCCCTGAGCGCCCTGTATGACATCGCCCACGGAGCGGGCCTCAGCATCGTGCTGCCCGGGTGGATGCAGTACGCCGTTAAAAAAGGCCCGGCGAAATTCGCGCGCCTCGCCCGGGAGGTTTTCAATATCAATAAATCCGGCGAGATGGAGACGGCCCTCGCGGGGATCGCCGCCCTGAAATCCTGGTTTGCCTCGATCGGCAGTCCCGTATCACTGAAAGGGGCCAAGATACCGGAAGGCGACATCGAAAAAATAGCCGGCAATGCCGCGAACACCGCGGCTGTCTGGGGAATGAAGGCATACACGAAAGACGTCATCACGGAGGTGCTGAACCTCTGCAAGTAACTACCGTTTCCATGTCAGGGAAAAGAGGTGATGCCCGCCCGCATGCAGCTCGGCCGCCTCGACGTCGTCCAAATTTATTATAAAAGGAGTGATCGATCATGGCACTAATGACACCGGAGCAATACGAGGAAAGCCTGCGCAGGATGAAGTTCAAGGTATATCTCATGGGCGAGCGGGTCGAGAATCCCGTCGACAACCCGATCATCCGCCCGTCCATGAACTCGGTCAAGATGACGTACGCCCTCGCGCAGGATCCCCTGCACGAAGACCTGATGACCGCCACGTCGCACCTCACCGGCAAGAAGATCAACCGCTTCTGCCACATCCATCGCAGCACCGAAGACCTGATTAAAAAGGTTAAGATGCAGAGGCTCATGGGACAGAGGACGGGCGCCTGCTTCCAGCGCTGCGTCGGCATGGATGCCATCAACGCCGTGGACAGCGTCACGTTCGAAATGGACAAGAAGCTCGGCACCAACTACTACGAGCGGTTCACGAAATTCCTGCTCATGATGCAGAAGGAAGACCTGACCGTGATGGCGCCATGACGGACCCCAAAGGCGACCGGGGGGCGACTCCATCCAAACAGGCCGACCCCGACCTCTACACCCGCGTGGTGGAAAAGAGAAAGGACGGGATCGTGGTGCGAGGCGCGAAGGCCCACCAGACAGGTGCCATCAACTCGCACTGGATCCTTGTGATGCCCACGAGCACCATGACGAAAGAGGACAGCGACTATGCCGTGTCCTTTGTCGCCCCCGCCGACGCGGAAGGTATAATGTATATCTACGGCCGCCAGTCCTGCGACACGCGCAAGCTCGAAGGCGGCGAGATCGATGTGGGCAATACCCAGTTCGGCGGCCATGAGGCCCTCATGGTCTTCGACGACCTGTTCGTCCCCTGGGAGAACGTCTTCATGTGTGGCGAGTATGAATTCAGCGGGGCCCTGGTGGAGCGTTTCGCCGGCTACCACCGTCAGAGCTACGGCGGCTGCAAAGTCGGGGTCGGCGATGTGCTCATCGGGGCGGCCGCGCTGGCCGCGGACTTCAACGGCGCGTCCAAGGCCTCCCACGTGAAGGACAAGCTCATCGAAATGATGCACCTCAACGAGACGCTGTATGCCTGCGGGATCGCCTGTTCCGCCGAGGGCTGCAAGACAGCGTCCGGCAATTACCTGATCGACCTGCTGCTCGCCAACGTCTGCAAGCAGAACGTGACCCGCTACCCCTATGAAATCGCCAGGCTCGCGGAGGACATTGCCGGCGGGCTAATGGTAACCATGCCTTCGGAAAAGGACCTGCGCAACCCCGAGATCGGCAAGATCATAGAGAAGTACCTGCAGGGGGTGCCGTCGGTCCCGACGGAATACAGATGCCGGGTCCTGAGGCTCATTGAGAACATCACCCTCGGCACGGCCGCAGTGGGCTACCGGACGGAGTCAATGCACGGCGCGGGCTCGCCCCAGGCCCAGAGGATAATGATCTCGCGCCAGGGCAACCTCGAGCACAAGAAGAAACTGGCCGGGGAAATTGCGGGGATAAAGGGTTAATAGGAAATCCTCAAATCTCAGCCGATTTGTCATGCCCGCCGGGTCGGATTGAAGGGGCCGGTTTCAAACCGGCGGCCCGGCCCGCAAGTGGGTCCTGGTCGGCGGGCCTTCAGTCGACCTGGCGCACATCCCCGAAAAGGAACTGGCCCGGGCCATAGTCGAGAAGCTCATGACCCTTCAGGACATCCTGGAACCCGAGCAAAAACCCTGCAAAAAATCCTTTCCGAAGAAAAACCAAGTTATTAAGATGAGATGAAATGAAGAACCCAAAGCATTGTCCCCCTCTGGAGGGGGTGCAGGGGGAGGTCACACGAGGAACATAATAAACTGCCCGTAGGGGCGGTTTTTAAACCCGCCCGGCTGCGTCGGTCATTAGAATAATGCGGGCGGGTCTGAGTCCTGCCCCTACCATCTTTTCGCTATGAAAGAGAGGCGACGAAATTGGACGTTTTACCCCCGGAAAAGACCTTTGAACTTGACTTGCGAGGCAAAAAACGTTAAAAAACCCTCTTTCAACGCGCCTGTAGCTCAGCAGGATAGAGCATCTGCCTTCTAAGCAGAGGGTTCGGGGTTCGAGTCCCTGCAGGCGCGCCAATAAGATCTTTATAATATGGTGGGTGTAGCTCAATGGTTAGAGTGTCGGGTTGTGGCCCCGAAGGCTGTGGGTTCGAGTCCCATCACTCACCCCAAAAATAAACGGTATTGCCGTCGCATAAACAAATGCGCCTGTAGCTCAGTTGGATAGAGCGTTAGACTTCGGATCTAAGCGTCGAGGGTTCGAGTCCTTCCAGGCGCACCAGGAAATGAGGATATTCCGAGAGGATATCAGAAATTTTAACGGGGAGGGCAGGGCGCTCTCCTTTTAAGCTTGACAAAACGGCCGGCTTTAAATAAAAAGGCCACCTCTTTAAAAAACAAATTCGGGCCGCTAGCTCAGTCGGTAGAGCAGTTGACTCTTAATCAATTGGTCCGGAGTTCGAGTCTCCGGCGGCCCACCAGTAATTACACGGGGTTAGCCATTTTTTCCAGTTCTTGGCTAGCCCCGTTTTCCGTTTGTGTGTGAATTTGTGTGTGAATTTCATAAATCCGCATCGCCTCTCGTTCAGACTCACCGATACTGTGCAGGTAAATTTCAGTTGTTTCCCTTTTCTCATGTCCCAATATCCTCTGAATAGCACCAATATGTACTTTGGCATTATCAAGTGCAGATGCTCCGGCATGTCTCAAG
>JBDKTK010000316.1:0-6814 GCA_039680225.1 Syntrophaceae bacterium | reverse complement strand
GGCCCATCGCCTGCATTAAGGGCTAATTCCATTTTCTCTCCCCTTTTAGAAAAGGGGGGTTCAAAAAAAGGGCGACCGGCCGGTCGCCCCTACATTATTTTAAAACCCGCTCATTGGGCCTGGCTTGCGCTTAGCCTGCCGAAGCGAAATGAACGCACTTTTTCATCCGTGCAGAATATCTGACGCCCTCCGTTCAATATCTCCAGAGATCGTTGAGATAGTCCACATTTCCTGCCGAATCATAGCCGGATCCACCGAAGAGCCGGAGATTGCCGCTGTTATCCACCCACAATACCGCGCAGTAGCGAGCGCCCGGAACATTGCCGGCATCGGCAACGCCTTTGGTCCCGTAACTGCCTTTTTGATCGGCCGTATTAGATCCGCTCACCCATATCCAGTTGCTGCCGTCGAATTTCCACAGATCGTTGAGATAACCACTGGTTCTGGCCGAATCATAGCCGCCTCCCCCAAAGAGCCAGAAATTGCCGATCGTATCTACACTCGATGACGCGCCTGAACGCCCGCCCGGAACATTATTCGCGTCGGCGACGCCCTTGGTTCCGTAGCTGCCGGGTCGATCCCAGTTATAATCCCCACTGATCCATGTCCAGTTGCTGCCGTCGAATTTCCACAGATCGTTGAGAAAGCCCCAACTCCCGGCCTGATCATGCTGAATTCCTCCGAAGAGCCAGAGATTACCGCTATTATCTATCCAGGATACCGCACTGAAGCGACAGCCCGGAACATTGTTCGCATCGGCAACGCCTTTGGTTCCGTAGCTGCCGGGGTTATCGACCTCGTCGGAAGACCCGCTGATCCATGTCCAGTTGCTGCCGTCATATTTCCAGAGATCGTTGAGATCGCCGCTGTGTCCGCTCGAATCTTCGCCTGCTCCCCCGAAGAGCCAGAGATTACCGCTGTTATCTATCCATGATACTGCTCCGGTGCGAGCGCCCGGAACATTGTTCGCGTCGGCAACGCCTTTGGTTCCGCAGATGCCGGGCTGATTCAATATAGAAGACCCGCTGATCCATGTCCAGTTGCTGCCGTCGAATTTCCAAAGGTCGTTGAAAAAGCCATGATTCAGCGACTCTCCTCCGAAGAGCCATAAATTCCCGCTCTTATCGACCCACAATACTGCGCCGCTGCGAGCGCCCGGAACATTGCCGGCTGCGGCAACGCCTTTAGTTCCGTAGACGCCATTGTTATCAACCGTATTAGACCCGCTTACCCATGTCCAGTTGCTGCCGTCATATTTCCAGAGATCGTTGAAATCGCCCCAATCACCGGCCGTATCATAGCCCCATCCCCCGAAGAGCCAGACGTTGCCGCTCGTATCTGCACACGATGACGCGTATTCACGCCCACCCGGAATATTGTTGACGTCGGCAACGCCTTTGGTGCCGTAGATGCCGGGCTGACCAGCCGTATCAGGCCCGCTTACCCACATCCAGGCACTGGGGCTGGAGACAAAATCCCGTCCGGCGACATCCGCCCCGTTTACCGTGGCGGTCCGGCTGGCCGGACTGAATGTACCTCCCGTCAGGGTCGGCGTGACCGTATAATTGCCATTGGCCACACCCGCGAAGACGTATGATCCATCCGCGGCTGTTGTTGTCGTTGCCGAGCCGTCACCGCTCAATGTAATCGTTACACCGCCCAGCACTGCCCCGGAGACTGTGCCGGAAATGCTGTAAACGGTCTGAACTGCGGAAGGGCTGTAGGAAACAGCTCCGTCCCCGCCGCCTCCACACGCGAGGAAAGAAAAAGATAGGAGGATCAGAATAAGAAAAATCAACCGGCGCTTTGACATGTTTCAACCTCCAACTTCAGACATGTTTAAACCTGACATTTGTTCAATGGTTTTGGCCTACACAATTAAATTCTGTCCGTAAATTTGTCCTTTAATAATGCCGCATTGTTTGGTATTACGAACCATCAACAAGCAAAATGCATTACTTTAGCAAACAACTATTTGAAACATCTCCTACAATGTATGAGGTAATTAGTCAAGAGAAAATATACTACATAGATATAGGGTATATATTACGAATGCAATAGGTCATGCTTTGCCATACAGTGCGCTGTAATCTTACAGCGTCCGGTTAAACCAGCGGCAACAGGCATGGAGCGCGATAAGCCGGTAACTTGTTTGCGAAAAAAACAGGCGAGAGTTCCATCATTTAGATCGGAACTTTTTGGTGGAAGTCTGCTTAAATATCTGAATTTTTTGTTGATAGCGGGAGCTTGAAAATCCCCCCATGTACACCCTTTAGAAAAGGGGGATTCGAAAAAAAAGAGGCGACCGGCCGGTAGCCCCTGCGCTGTACGAAGCATCCGTCCTCCATCCCCTCGAAAGGGCAGGCTGCAGCGGGGAGCCGGTAATTTGCAGACTCTCTCAAAGGACCCGGACCCCTGCTTTCGCAGAGGTGGCGGAAGCAGGTTATCAGGGCTCGTAATCCTTTCCTCCGCTCCTTTTCATCCTTCTCGAATCCCCAAAATACATGGTTCTGCCGATTGTCCGGATAAGGGTGTTTGGAGGAACAATCTTTCGCAAGGGTAAATAAATCTGAAGGGAGAACATTATGAAACGAGCCGCCGTATTGACCGCGTGTCTCTTTTTCGGGCTGGCTGCTTTCTTTCCGTCTCCGGCATACTGCCAGAACTGGAAAATATTCGGCTGGACCATGGGGGGAGACTGCTCGCTGATGTATGACGAGGACCGCTGCGCCGTGCAGGACGCGAATACGGTCAGGGTTCCCGTCCTGAAGACGGGCTGGAGCAACGACTGCCGGGACAAGGAGCTCGCTAACCTTGCTGCAATGGGATTCCCCGCTGGTGTGCTTCAGAACTGGTCCCAGACAGTCCAGGTTTACGAGATAAATGTGAAGTCGAGAAACTACCGGATCGTCTCCACGTCCGTATACGACATGCAGGGGAACCAGCTGGCGATCACGCAGGCCGCCTCAGGCTGGTACTGCGTAGTCCCCGGGTCCGCGACAGACAAACTGGTCAATACCCTGACCGGCACTCCGGAACCGAAAGAGGCGCAAGAGATATTGATGCCCGTACCCGTGCCGCAGGGTTACCCCGAATACCAGCAGCCGCAGTCTAAACAAGCTCCCCCTTCAGTACCGATACCGCTTTACCGCTGATCAGGACACGGTTCCCGGAGTTTTTCACCTTGACGACCCCGCCGCGGGCCGATACCTGGAGGCCCGTGAGGGGGTTCCTGCCCAGGCGTTTCTCCCAGTATGGGCCGAGACAGCAGTGCGATGAGCCCGTCACCGGGTCTTCATCCACGCCGACGGCCGGGGCGAAAAAGCGCGAGACGAAATCAAAACCGGCCTGCCCGGAACGGGCGGTCACCATTACACCCCGCATGCCAACTGCCGCAAGCAGCCGGAAATCGGGCCGCAGGCCCCGGACAATGTCTTCTGATTCAACTTCCAGCAGGTAATCGAAACGGTTCTTCCCGCAATACAGCGGTTCGACGCCCAGCGCCTGCTTAAGCTCTGCCGGGCACGCGGCAGCCGCTTCCGGCTCGGCCGGGAAGTCCATCTCGATCCAGCCTTCCTTCTCCGCCCCGGCCCATCTCACGAACAGCGGGCCGCTGCGCGTATCGAAGCGGATCGCGGCCCGCCGGTCCGCAATGCCTGTCTCCCACAGTATATGCGCCGACGCCAGGGTGGCGTGGCCGCACAGGTCGACTTCCACCGCGGGAGTGAACCAGCGCAGGCTGAAAGCGCCGTCCTTCTTAAAAATGAATGCCGTCTCGGAAAGGTTCATTTCCCGTGCGACATCCTGCATCCATTTTTCACCTTCTTCGCCCTGGGAACCCGGCAGAATGCACACCCCGGCGGGGTTTCCCGCAAATCGCCTGTCCGTGAAGGCGTCCACCTGGTAGATCTTCATTTGCCTCTCCGAAAAGAATGTTATTGAATACGGCGAAAATACCCTATAATCTCTCAAAAACCGGAGGTAATTAAAAATGGCCGATACAAAGGAAAATCTATATCAGGCATTTGTAGGGGAAGCAAAGGCTTACTTCCGCCTGCTCGCTTTCGCGAAGAAAGCGGACGAGGAGGGTTATCCCCAGATCGCCAGCCTGTTCCGTGCCATCGCCGAGGCGGAGAAGGTGCACGCCCAGAACGGCTTTGCCCACCTGGACAGGGTCGGGACAACCGAGGAGAACCTGAAGCTTTCCTTTGAAAAGGAGACATACGTCAACGAGGTTGCCTATGCCCAATTCCTGAAACAGGCCTGGGCCGAGAACCTCAAGGACGCGATCTGGACGTTCACCAAGGCCCGCAACGCCGAGGAGCGCCACGCAAAGCTCTACAAGTTTGCCCTGTCCGAAATGGCCAACGACCAGCGGACGAAATATTACGTCTGCCAGAACTGCGGCTGGGTGGAGGAAGGCAAACGGCCGGAGGCCTGCCCGAACTGTCAGAGCCCGCCGGAGATGTACAAGGAGGTCGTGTAATGTAAATGAATTGCAGGATGCGTTGGCGCAGCGTAATGCACCCTGCAATATAGCCCGGTCAGGCGGGCCCTGCCGACCAGAATTTCTTCCCCATCCCGGAGACGGCGGAGACGAACTTGCCGATGTATTCCTGGAAGTGCGAGACATAGTCCGGTTCCAGCCTTCTCGTGAACAGGTCGCCGGAAATCAATTCAAGCACTGCCGGCAGATCGAGAATCCCTTCCTCGGTGCCTTCCCGGAAGCCGCTCCAGTTCTTCACATCCTCTTTCGACCGAAAGAGGTTCATCGTGCTTCAGGAATAGGGCAGGTCTTTGAACCACTTGCTGAAAGGCACGGATGTGTATGCCGCGAGGTTATCCGGCTCCGTCCTCCTGATCTTCCCGTCCTGCATGTCGATGCGGACCGGGGCGCCGCAGTCGAGGCAGGGGGCCTCGATCATCACTTTCTTTCCCTTGAAAAGCCAGCTGACCGCCAGCGATTCAAACCCTCACTGCCCGTACCATTTCTGTTCCCCCCCGACCGTAATCCGGTATTGGGTGGGAAGGCTGCTGAAAGGTGAAAAAGCGCTGATGTGATCCGTGTTCGGAAAGAGCCATGCGGGCACGCCGGTCTCGATGAGGTCGTGGAGCGCCTGGCGGCCCCTGGCCGGCGGCAGGCCGAGTTCCTCGGCAATCTCCGTGTAAAACGGCGCCCGGCCCTTATCCACCATGTACCTGGTGATAAAAGAATATACCCTGTCCAGCTGCTTCTTATCAGCCATAATGCCTCCTGGTGAATTTATTCTACTGCGTGGCGGTATCTGCCGCCGGGAGGTCCATGCCCGGGAAAGGAGAGCGTGGGAGGAGGATAAGAAAATTTTTGTATGTTACCGGGTGGCTGTCAATACCTAAGAGAGGATTGAGTCACAACGAAACTTTAAACACCTTTAACGTTTCATTTCAGTAATTCACGCCCGCTCCAGCCGGAGTATTTCGCTGGCTTCAAAATTCGTTCATAAAATCACGCTCTTGGGATGGATCGGCGATTCGGGCAGTTTCTGGCACGGGATTTTCATATATAGAAGTCAAAGAGAAAAAAACCCCCCGCAAGGGAAAGGAGGCAAAGAAAATGAAAAGAATCCTT
Organism: Syntrophaceae bacterium; assembly: GCA_039680225.1. Lineage (GTDB taxonomy): Bacteria > Desulfobacterota > Syntrophia > Syntrophales > UBA4778 > JBDKTK01. The sequence goes on along the minus strand of JBDKTK010000316.1, from coordinate 1,206 downwards.
TCAACTCTGATCGTGGCCGCATTCGTGGTGCTGGGAACAGCGACCTTTGCAGTAGCCGAGCAGATGGCGACAGGCGGAGGAAACTTCCCCTTCTTCCATCTCGGGGCGCTGATCATCGGGGGTCTGATAATCGTGAGCCTCAAACATAAGTACGAGAGGATCTACATGACGGAAGCGATGGGCTCCTTCGCCCTGTACACCGTGATGATAGCCCTCTTCACCGCTCCGGTCGTTGACCTTATCAAAGGGCTGGTTGGCTGATGTAAAGGGGCCCCCGTTCATTCGGCGGGGGCCCCTTCTTTATAGCCTCTCTTACAAACCCTCCGTAAATTCATCTGTCCCTCGATATGATTCTATTGTAAATTGTCCCTGGAACCAACAACTCTCCGGGAGGCAAATATTATGAAATACGCTGCATATGCTATGGCAACGGCATTGGTGTTTTTCCTGTCGGTGATCGGGACGGGCGCTGCAGACACGATCAAGCTGCCGAAGCCGCAAATGACGGGAGGGAAACCGCTCATGCAGTGCCTGAGCGAGAGGCATTCCACGCGCGACCTCAGCGACCGCAAGCTGTCGCCCCAGGCGCTCTCCAACCTGCTGTGGGCCGCCTGGGGAATAAACAGGCCGGACGGCAAGCGCACCGTTCCGACTGCCAACAACAAGCAGGGGATGGATGTTTATGCCGCTCTGCCGGAGGGGGTTTTCCTTTATGATGCCAGGGCAAACACGCTCAAGCCCGTGGTCGACAAGGACCTGCGGGCGCTTACCGGCCGGCAGGACTTCGTCGGCAAGGCCCCGCTCAACCTGATTTACGTAGCTGATTACTCTAAAATGACAAATGCCTCGGACGCCGACAAGCTGCGCTATTCCGCCGCCCACACGGGTTTCATGGCCGAGAACGTCTACCTGTATTGCGCATCCGATGGTCTGGGCACGGTCATCCGCGCCTGGTTTGACGGCCCCGCCCTGGAAAAGGCAATGAAGCTGCGGTCCGACCAGAAGGTCATCCTGTGCCAGACTGTAGGATATCCGAAATAGTTAAGGAATAATCTTAATGGTATAAGGGCGACCGGCCGGTCGCCCTTTTTTAGATATTCGTCCCCGGCCCGCCGCCCGGCGCTCCAAGGGCCTTTTCGGCGGCCCTGGTGATTTCGTCGTCGTGGTCGTGGGTGAGGGAAAAGACCCGCAGGTGGACCACCCTGG
>JBDKTK010000315.1:0-5948 GCA_039680225.1 Syntrophaceae bacterium | reverse complement strand
ACATGGGGCAAAGGAAGACCATCGCTTCGGCCTTCGCCTTTTTTGCGTCATCTATGTTCCACTTCTTTACGACGGCTGCTTTTTCCTTGTCCCTGGCCATCAGCGGGGCGCCGCAGCACAGGGCATTGGTCCTCTCGTATTTTCGCGCCGGCCTCTCGACCCCGAGGAGCTCGAAGATCCAATCCAGATAGATGTCCTTGCCCTGCGTGAAGCGTGAAGCGCAGGGGGACTGGTATGCGACGCGGATGGGGACAGCCTTGAGTCGGCCTTCGCGCTTTTTAAGCTCCCGATAGAGGAACTCGAATATATGGACCGGTCGGAAGGGCACCTTGATCCCGTATTCCTGGGCGAGCGAGGTCAGCATCGTGTAACAGTCGTCGTGGAAGCAGACAACCTCTTTCGCTCCCAGGGCGGCCAGGTTGTCAACATAGCGTTTCGCCTCTTTCCTGATGGGGCTGGGTTTCCCGAGATGCATATAACCCACCGTGCAGAAGTAATCGGCCCCCTCAACCACCGTCAGTCCTTCGAACAGAGGGTTGTCCAGCAGTTCCCGTACCATGTCCCCCACGATGCACAGGTTCAGCACGGGCATGCCTTCTTTGCCTTTCTTCACGACCGACTTCAGTCCGTGCAGCCTGGCAAAATTCTGCATCGCCTGTTCGGGGACGCCGAGGGCGCCCGTTTCCTCCTGGCGCTTATTCAGCAAATCAAAGGGATTGGCCTGAGTCGGGCAGACCAGGTTGCAGGACGCGCAGGTGACGCACTGGCCTACTATGGGCGGGGTCCCGCCGTCCACAAGCTCTTTCATTTCCGCCTGGGCCCGCTCCAGGTCGTATTCAACATAGGGGCAGAATTCCAGGCACTTTCCACAAGTATCGCATTTCTCCCGAAAAAACATTTCACTCCTCCTGTTTTGATCTGTTTCTTAAAAGCAAGTTAACCTACAACATAATGGTTCTAAAGGTAAGTATAATCCGGATATGTTGCGCCTGCTGTTTTTTGCGCTTAGCCCCGAATGCTCCGGAATACCGCTGATTTTCATGCCCGCCGGGGGAGAAATTAATCGGTTCCCTTATTCCCTGATCCAAAGCAGTTTACTAATTATAGGGTTGGCTGATAAAATACCGTGAAAGGCAAGAGGAGAACATGAGGAAATCAAGATTAACAGCAGTACTGGTGTTGATTCAATTGCTGGCAGCGGCCGGAATGTTGTATGCCGCCGACGACGGCTGGGGCCCCGGATCGGCATACAATGAAATGTTCGACCCCGGGACTGTCGAGACCCTGAGCGGCGAGCTGATCAAGATGGACCTGTTCGTCCCCAGGGGCATGAGCATGGGCGTCCAGTTGATCGTGAAGGCGGGCAAGGAAACGATTCCCGTCCACCTGGGCCCGTTATGGTTCATGAAGAAGCAAAAACGCGAAATCGCGCCGGGCGACAAGATCGAGATCACGGGCTCGCGCGTTGACTGTGAAGGGAAGCCGGCGATAATCGCCTCAATTTTAAAAAAAGGCGATAGAAGCCTTAAACTGCGGGATGAAAACGGCGCCCCGGTATGGGCCGGCGAGAAAAAGAAATAATCGCATTGCTTGCAGTGGCTGCCCCCCGGGACGCCCGCTCCCAACGATCATTTCCTGTGGAAACTTCCCTGAAAACAGAATAATATCCCCCCGAGGCTTAAACAAATGGCCAAAACAGGAAAATCAACAGCGGGCGTGGATATCCTCCGGGTCGAAGACAAGTACAAGGGCCTGCTTGAAAAACTGATCAAATCGGAACAGGAGAAGTCCGTCATCCTGGACGCGATGACGGAGCTGGTGCTCTACCTGGACAAGGACATGAACGTCCTGTGGGCCAACAAGGCCATGCACGCCGCTTTCAACCTGAAGCCCGGAGAGCTCAACGGCAAGCACTGCTACAATGTGCTGCACGGCCGGAACCGGGTGTGCCGGGTCTGTCCCGCCGAAAAGACCCTGGAGACGGGCGATCCCCACGAGGTCATAGATTTTTCATCTTATAAGAAGAACTGGGTCCTGCGCAGCTATCCCGTCCGGGATGAAAACAGCAATATGACCGGGATTGTCGAGATAGTCACCGATGTGACCGAGCGGCGGCGCGCCGAAGAGGCTATGAGGCAGTCGGAGCAGAAGTACCGGGAACTCTTCGAGAATGCCAACGACATAATTTTCGTCCTGGACTTCGAAGGCAAGATCCTTTCCTGCAACGCGGCCGCTTCCAAGACATTCGGGTATGAGCCGGACCAGATGCTGGGTTTGAATATAAAGGACCTGCTCGACAGGGATTACCTGCCGGTAGCGCGCGAGATGCTCAAGGAAAAACTCGACGGCGTCGAATATTCGAACCCCCGGGAGTTCCTGACCTATACGAAGGAAGGCGAGGCGGTGTGGGTGGAGATAAACGCCCGGACAGTCAAGGTAAACGGCAGGCAGGTCTCCATCCATGGGATAGCCCGCAACATCACGGAACGCAAGATGATGGAGGAGGACCTGCGCAAGCGCGAGCGGGAACTGAGGGAAAAATCCCGCAACCTGGAAGAGGCCAACATGGCCCTGAAGGTCCTGCTCAAACACCGGGAGGAAGACCGGGTCGAACTCGAGGAGAAAGTCCTCTCCAACATGCGGGAGCTGATCCTGCCGTACATCGAGAATATGAAAATGACGGATGTCGACAGCCGCCGGCTCAACCAGCTGAAGATAATCGAGGAAAATATCAACAACATCATTTCCCCGTTCCTGCGCAACCTTTCCACCAAATACCCGAATCTCACCCCCACGGAGATCCAGGTTATCAACTTCATCAAGGAAGGCCGGACAACCAAGGAAATAGCCGGCCTCCTCAAAACTTCTTCGCGCACAGTCGAGTTTCACCGGGACAACATCCGGAAAAAGCTCAACCTGAAAAACCGCAAGGCCAACCTGCGGTCGCACCTCTTATCATTTCAATAGCACGAATGACCACTCTCAATAATTCCAGAAGCAAGAGGCTTTCATATTCCAGTCCCCCTCGCGGTTCGGGCCCCAGGGGATCTCCGGTTTTATCCAGGTGCCGAATGTTTTGGTCCACATCCTGAGAAGGACAACCCCCGATTTGTAGCTTTTCCTGTTGTCCTGCTCCCAGTTAAACTTTGCCTCGGTATCTGCTCCTGCCCACCACTTTTCACTGAGCTTTGCTACAAAAAAAGGGTTTACCGTCATGTAGTGGACATCGGCGCGGTCCGATTGTCCGGCGAAGGATATATAGTCCTGCACCTTGACAAAGAAAAGGGCCCGCCGTTCCCCAAACCACCATCCGGGGATGGCCAGGGGGTCCACCTGCCATTTTCCCGCCCCCAGGCTGCTTTCCGTTGCGGAGGGCGATGTGAGGCCGGAGCCTGCGGCAAAGAAGAAATTATCCGTGCCGTAGAGAATTGCGAGGAACTGGCCGTAGATGTCGCCCAGGCCCGTGTGTGTGCCCTGTCCCAGGTCGGCCGATGAAATGGGCACGTCAAAGCGCAGGAGCAGGTTCCGCAGCCCCCCGACCCTGATCACATCCGTTCTCAGGATAAAGGCATTTCTCCAGGCATCCCCTTCGAGTTTATAAAATTCCTCACGGATATTGAAAATTACGGGTTTTGTCGGGTCTATATCGCCGATAACGTCCTTATCACCGTCACCGCGGGGCTCAGCGGCAATCGCAAAAGGTATTGCCAGAAAAAAAACGATCGCAAGCGCTGCTCCCCTCAGGTATGCCATTTTGATTTCCCGGAAATCGCTCTATAAAACATCAGTCGTTGTAACGATCGTCATTTCGACGTATTTAGAAGCCTGGAACTGCAGCACTTCATAACAGCCAGTTTTGCGCGTCGGCAAGCTGGCCGCTGTTGAAGTATCTCACGGGGGCAAGCCTCACTCCTGCTCCGGTAAACATCAGCATGTCCTGTTCCCATGCGGGATTGCCGATTATAGCGATCTTCGCAATCTTGTCGCCGTACTTCATGATAAAGCTCACGTCGCTCCACTCCTGAACTCCCCCTGTCAGGCCCCGGAAATCATCATCTACCATGACCAACACCCTGGCTTTTTCCCCGGGACTATATTCCTTGAGGGCGGCAGACTGCACAGCGTCCAATTCGTCCTTGCCAACGGCGCCGCTGAGGTGCACCACCCAGATGCCGTTTTGCTCCCGTCTGATTGTTGCCCCCATTCTCTTCCTCCTTTCAGTCCCCTACTTGATCCAGCCCTGTTGCTGAAATCGAGCCTTGAGAATATCGGCGATTTCCTTTGCAGTCTGATCGGCCCGCCCTTCTATCTTGCCTTTACCGCTCTTTTCCCCGTACAGTTTCATCCCGCTGGTAATGATGAGGCCGGCGGGACTGCCCGTGATCGCGTAACTGGCGGCGCCGACACCCACCCCGGGGGTCTTGCCGCCGGCTGCATCTGTCTGACCGTAACCGAGCTTGCGCAGGCCCGTGGGCGTCACCTGGAAACCTTCGGCCGCCGCCTGCAGATTGGAAGAGCCTGCTCCCAATCCGATCGCCACGCGCCTTCCGGTTTTCCCTTCTTCTGATGAAAGCAGATAGCCCCTGAGGACGAGATCATTGATCTGCGGCTTCGAGGATGCCGCAGCATGTTTTGCGGGCATTCCCATGGCGTTGATCCGTTTCACGAGGTCGACCGCGATCCTGTTGCCCAGTTTCCGGCCTGTCGCAATCTGCTCGTCCGTCTGGGGAGAGGATTCAAACTTTCCGGCGAATTCTGAATCGGCCGGGATATCCCCGGGCGTGGCGGCGAAATCGTAAACCCAGACATGGGCCGGTTTCGGGAGCTGTTCGGTCACGAGCTGTTCGCGATTGCTCACCTTTGTTGTTGCGCACCCGGCGGCTGTCACGGCTATAAGGACCGCAATGATTAAATTTTTTCTTCTCATGGGATAACATCCTCCTTACGGCATGGCATATGTGTATGCTTTTTTTTTCCGCGGCTGTATCAGGATAAATATTATTTTTCGCCGGCGCATGGATGAAAATGCAGCGTAATCAGGCCGGCTTCATAGCCAGCTTTTTACTCTGCTGTCTTTGGCCCGGAGTTAACGGAGACACCGGGGCCCTTGATCTCCCCCATGCGGCGCAGCAGAGGCGTCATGGTCAGGCCCTGAACGAAAATCGAGAACGCGACAACCGCGAACGTAACCGAAATAATTGTTTCACGATGAGGCAGCCAGTCAGGGAGTCCCGTGGCGAGCGCCAGCGCGAGCGCCCCGCGCAGGCCCCCCCAGAACAGGACATGCTGATGCCTCCTGTCGACGCGCAGGCCGGACCTGCCGAACACTGCGCAGCAGGGGTATACCGCAAACATTCGTCCCAGGCATACCAGGACAACCGCGATGCCGGCGGGAGCCGGAACGCCGCCGATATCCTGTCGCAGCTCGTGTATCCCTATTCCCATGAAGATCAATGAGTTTGCCATGAATCCCAGGTATTCCCAAAAGGCCTCCACGGGTATTCCTGCCTGGGAGGAAGCGTTTGCCGGGGGGCCGGAATTTCCGATAATGAGGCCCGCAGTGACGCAGGCGAGGATGCCTGAACAGTGGAAATGTTCCGCAAGGAGAAATGAGCTGTAGGCGGCCACCGAAGTGAATGTGAACAGGACAAGGTTGTCTTCGGTCCGCCACATCAGGAGCGATATGACGCCTGCCGTAAGCGCCCCAAACAGAATCCCGCCGCCGACTGTAAAGGCCAGGACCTGCGCCGTTCCCCCGATGCTGGGGGCGGCTGTTCCGGAAACCGCGGCAAGGACCACTGCAAAGGCGACAGCCGCGGTCCCGTCGTTCAAAAGGCTTTCGGCCTCGACCAGGAGCCGCAGCCTTCCGCGGACACCCGCTTCCTTGAAGGTGGCAACAACCGAGACGGGATCGGTTGCGGCGATAAGTGCGCCGAAGAGCAGGGCGC
>JBDKTK010000314.1:0-8674 GCA_039680225.1 Syntrophaceae bacterium | reverse complement strand
GCAAACCAGAATAAGGCCGGACACCCTGAGCCTGCCCTCGTCGGCCACGCTCAGGTCGCCCATCATCCACGACATGATCGAAGGCAGGCTGGAGCTCCCCGAAGTCGAAATGACAAACATGATCAGGGCCGAGAAGAAGGCGTTGACGATGACCCCCGCCAGCAGCAGCGTGTTGGAGCCCGGCTCCCGCGATTTTCCGGCAATCCCGAAGACGAGGAAAATCGTCAGGACGGCCCCGAGGAACGACAGGCCGGGAATGCCCCACGGACCGAGCAGGGAGCCAAGGATAATGCCGATAATCCCTCCCAGGGCCGAGCCCCCGGAAATGCCGAGGATGTAAGGGTCCGCGAGGGGGTTGCGCAGGAGCGCCTGGAAGACCACGCCGGCCACGGAGAGCGACGCCCCGACCATCCCGGCAAAGATTATCCGGGGCAGCCTGATCGAGAACAGGATGGCCCGGTCCGATTCCGACAGGTTCAGGCCGGCAGTCATGTCCCGGAGCAAACCGAGGACATCAATTTTGGCGGCGCCCAGCCCGAGCGAAATCGCGCTGAGCGCAACGAAAACCGCGGCCAGCATGGCGCTGACCCGGATAACCCGGGCGGGAGTGGTTACGTTTAAATTGATGTCCATAGTTCCATATTAAAAATCCGCAGCCAGCCCGACGAGGAAGTTTGCCGTGGGCGACGGATAATATCCGCGCTCGGTAACAGGAAACGTAGCCAGGGCGCCATACTCGGAATATTTCCTGCCTGTCGCATTATTCACATCAACGTAGGCGCTCAGGGCCTTCCATCGGTATTTTATTTTGGCATTGACGATAAAGTAGCCGTTGAGGTCATCAACGGAGTTGTTGAAATCATTTATAAAAGGCCTCTCTCCAACATAAATCCCGCTTACTGCCAGCGTCCACCCCTTTGCCGGCGTAAACAGGCCGGTCAATGACCCCATGTCCTCGGGGACACCTGGAATCTGCTTTCCCGAAAATTGCCCGCCTCGTATTTCGGGATTCAAATGGGTGTACTGGGCGCTGAAAGAAGCCCACTCGAAGGCTTTGAATGTGGCTGAGACCTCGATGCCGTCCCGCCTCGTCTTCCCGTCCAGATTCGTGTTCTGGAAAGTAAGCGGGTTGAGAAAGATTTCATCATCAGTCTCAATTCTGAAGAGGGTCACTGAACCGTAGAGTTTGGCCGTAAACTGGTGCCTGGCGCCGAATTCATAGGTGTCCGATGTCTGGGGCTGAATGATATTCACCGAGTTTGTGAAATAGCTGAACAATTCATCCAGAACAGGGTATCTGAAAGAGTGGCTGTAATTTAAGAAAACTGATGAACTCTCTTTGTATTTATATGTTAAGCCTAAATTTGAAGAATATTCGTCGAATTTATTATCCTGCGAGAAAGGCGCGTCATATGTAGCGCGGTCATAACGGTAACCGGCCGAAACAGTAAGATTAGACAGGATACTGAACTCGTCGAGAGCATACATGCCATAATTCGCTTTTTTCAATTCTGTTTCTGTAGATGGAAACCCGGTAAGTTCGTTGGTAATATTGAGCTTGGAATGAAGATAATCGAACCCGAAGGTCAGTTTATTGTCAAACCCGGCGATTTGTTTGTTTATGAGCACCTGGGGGGAAATGATGAAGTTGTCAAGGTCCGAACCAGCCGTTGAATTAGTGCCGCCGCCGAACGATGAAAACAGCGAGGCCGACCTCTTTCGGTAAGATGCGTCTATCTTGAAGAAGCTGTCTTTCCAGAAATATGTTTCGGAACCCAGTTTGAAATAATAATCCTCGGTATCGGCGAAATCGTTTGGGTGAGTCGAATCTTTCCGAGACAAACCTGTCGCGAAATCGCTTTCCTTGAGGGCCCCGGGAAGGCCGGAATCATCCTTATGGTAACCCGTGCTGAAATTCAGGATGTTCGAACTGCCCAGGGAATATTTCAGGTTGGCCCCGAGGTCCTTTGCCTCAACATCACTGTTGAGCCTGTAGCCGTTCGTATTGTAATACCTTCCTGTGAGGGCGTACGAAAGGTCCTGGACCTTTCCTTCGCCATAAGCGCTGCTGTTGAATGTCTTATAACTCCCGCCGCTCACATCAGCGCCAAATCGTGTCTTTTCACCCTGCTTGGTAATGATGTTGATGACTCCGGCAGTGGCATTATCGCCGTAAAGGACGCCACCCCTGCCGCCGCGGACGATTTCAATCCTTTCAATCCTGTCCAGAGGTAGGAGGACCCAATCGGTCCCGGACAGGTCCGCTTGCGTCACGCGCCTTCCATCAACCAGGACCAGAGTGTTAAGCTGAGATGAATCACCGAATCCGCGCATATCCACGTTGTATTTTCTTTTGCTCCCCGTCACATCTACAACGTTGATGCCTGCCTGCGTCCTGAGCAAATCGGGTACATTCACCGCAGTCGAGTTTTTAATGTCCTTTGCCGTGATCACGGTAACATTGGCCGGGATATTGCTTACCTCTTCCGAGTACCGGGAAGCCGTAACGACGACCTCCTGCATTTTTGCGGCCTGGCCGTCATCGGCAACCTGCGCCTGGCCGGGCCCGCCAGGATTCTGCTGCGCCTGCCGGCTGGTTTGGGTGTTGTCCTGTGCCGAGACAAATACAGGAAGGAACAAAAATAAAACGAGGATGACCGCCAACGCCTGGTTGAAACAAGACAAGGAAATGGAAATGGAAAAAGATTGAGAACGAGATCTCATTTGGAGCACCTCCCGCGAGGAATTTGCGGTGTGGGAAGTCTTCCGGCTCGGGACGGCCTACTCGCCCGCCTTCCCATCGCGGTGTTAACCTGGACAGTGGCGTTGTCGGGCTTTCGTTTCCCTTACGGCTGCGGGGCAGCTGGGGCTTTGAACCCCCTTCCTTTACCCACCCGTATTGATTTGCCTATTTTAAGAACAGAAATCCCCGGATTTGTCAATAACCAATAAGGATGAAAAGGTTATCACTTAGTGAGTACCGCCGAGAGCTCTTCGATGCCGTCGATGACCCGCGGGCCCAGGCGGAAGAGCGCGTCCGATATAAAATAGACCCGCCCGTTCTTCACGGCCGGCAGCATCCTTATCTTCTGCAGGAAGTCCCGGGAATCCTCGGCCATGCGCGGGTGCCCCATCCCGATCAGGATCACGTCGGGGGACTGTTTGATAAGCTCCTCGATCGAGTACTTGACGTATTTGGTCCCGGCGCCGGCGGCGATGTTGGTCCAGCCGAGGATATCCAGGGCGTCCTGGATGGCGTTGCCCCTGGCGGCCACGATCAGCGGTTCGGGCTGGATCACGCACAGGGCCCTGCCTGAAGACGTTTTTGATTTCGACCGCAGTTTCGCAATCGTCTTCTCGAAGCGCCGCGCCAGCTTTTCCGAATCCCTTGGTGCGCCGAGTACGGCCCCCATCCTCCGTATTTCGCCGGGAAGCTCCGCTATCTTCCGGGCCTGGAAGACATAGGTCATGATGCCGAGTTTCAGGAGCCTGTCGTTTATATCTTTCGGGTTGCCGTCCGTCGTCATCATGACAATGTCGGGCTTGAGCGAGACGATCATCTCCAGCGACGGATTGGACAGGCCGCCGATCCTCGGTTTGAGCTTCGCCGCGGCGGGCCTGTCGCAGTAGTCGGACACCGCCGCCAGCCTGCTTTCCAGCCCGATTGCAAAAATGATTTCCGTAATGCTGGGGGCAAGCGACACGATCCTCTGCGGGGGGGCGCAAGGCGCATGCGACGGACCGGCCAGGATTGCAGCCGCAACGAAGATGAAAATAAAAACTGCTTTCCTTAAAATGTCTTTCATTACTCTCAACAGTCGGCCAGGGACATGATGTAATCACAAATTTCCGGGATGCTCTCGAAATATCCTTCTTTTGATATTTCGGGTGATATTTCCGGCCGATTGACAATCACGACCCGGCAGCCTTCCCGGCGGGCCGCCTCAATCTTTGCGCCGACGCCGCCCGCCGCGCCGCTGTCCTTGGTGACGAGGACGCCGATCCCGAACTTCCTGATCGTCTCCCGGTTCGTTTCCAGGGAGAAAGGCCCGCGGCCCGCGACGATGTTTTCTTCCGGGATGTCCAGGGCCCTGCAGGCCTGCAGCGATGAGGCGTGGGGAAGCACGCGCACCGCCAGGCGAGCCTGCGCGGATTTTGCCTCTCTTGCATACGGAGCAAGATTGCGGCTGCCGGTGGTCAGAAGCACCGGCCTGCCGAAGGAAAACGCAATTCGCGCCGCATCTTCATGGCCCGCCGCATACAGAATGCTATCTGACTCCGCCGCGTGCGCTACGCCCGCCGGGCGCACGTAAGTCAGATAAGGCACCTTCAGGCGCCGGGCCGCCGCCCGGGCAGTCTCGCGGATGGAAACGGCATACGGATGGGTGGCGTCCACTATCAGGCTGATCCCCTTCTCTCTCACCAGGGAGGCCATGCTTTCGGGGTCCAGCGGGCCGCTGCGCTCCTCGATGCCCGGATAAAGGCCGGCCCCTGTTTCCAGGGGGACGTCCGTGGCCAGGGAGACGAGGACCCGCATGCCCGCCCGGGCCAGGCGCGTTGCGATCGGGGCCGTGTCGCTGGTCCCGCCCAGAAGCAGGATCACAGGCGGTACCCCCGCGGGGTGATGAACCATCGTCCTATTTTCTTCGACGAGCTGTTGCCGATGGTGACTATACTTTTCATATTGATCTCGTGATCGAAGATATGGTCGAGGTCCGTGATCGTGATCTTTTCCCCGCCCCGGCCCACGGCAGTGGCGATCCCCACTGGCGTCGATCCGGGGCGCACCGTACGGAAGATCCACACAGCCTCTTCGAAGTGTTTCTTGCGCTTGCTGCTGCGGGGGTTGTAGAGCACAGTGACGAAGTCGGCGATTGCCGCGGCCGTGAGCCTTTCCTTTATAGTGTCCCAGGGGACGAGCAGGTCGCTCAGGCTGATCGCAGCGAAGTCCAGCATCAGGGGCGCGCCGAGTTTGGCGGCGGCGGCTGTGGCCGAAGTGATGCCCGGCACGATCTCCACAGGGACTTTGATTTTCAGCTCGGCGGCCATCTCTAAGGCGAGCCCCGCCATCCCGTAGACCCCGGGGTCCCCCGATGAAACGAGGGAGACGACCTCGCCGGCCGCGGCCCGCTCCAGGGCGGCACGGCAGCGCTCCACTTCCCGGGTCATGCCCGAGGCGATCGTCTCTTTCCCTTCAGTCAAGTCTTCTATCAGTTCGAGATACCCGGTGTACCCCGCGACCACGGAGCTTTCCCGGATGGCGTCCTCGGCCCGGCGGGTGCGGTCCTTGATGCCGCCCGGCCCGATGCCTACGACGTAAAGCTTTCCCTGGCGACGGCGACTGTTACGCTTTTCCATGTTATCCTCGGCAAAATAAGTTTTGTTCGTTTTCCGGCAAGCAGGGCCGCCGGTTCGGCGACGGCGGGGAGGCCCACCTTCCGGCCCGCCAGCTCCGAGTGCTTGAAGGCGCGCCCGCACTCGCGGATCTCCCCGGAGCTGATGAAGCGCAGCGGGACCTTCAGGATTTCCGAGGCTACGATCAGCCCCTGCTCCTCTGATTTTATATCGGCCGATGCGAGATACCTGACGTTTTCAGGCTGCACGCCGGCCCTGGAGAGCGCCTCCTTTACCGCCTCGACTATTGAGGCGGCCGAGGCCCCCCTTCGGCAGCCGACCCCCACGATGATATTCTTGAGGGCTTCGGTCCCGGTTGTTATCACAGGTTCGGCCCCCAGGATGTTCGCCGCGCGGACCGCGAGTTCGTTCGCGCCGCCCTCGTGCCCGGCCAGCAGGCTGATCGAAAACCTGGCGCCCGCATCAATTACGACAACGGCAGGGTCGGTCAGCTTGCTTTTGATGAGGGGCGCGATGGCCCGCACGACCACGCCGCACGGCGCGGCATAGATCAGTCCCTCGTAGCGGCCGAAAATATCCGCGGTCAGCGCGACGATGCTCTCGAAGCGCCCGGCCGAGTGTTCGCCCGGCACATACCTGTGAACGTAAATATCCGTGTCTTCCAGGGCCGCCGCGAGCTTGCGCAATATTGCCGCCCCCTCGGCAGATAGCGTTACCAGAGCTGTTTTCATAGCATCCAAATTTTGAGTCGTTTCGACAGGCTCAACGAGCAGAATTTTATACTCTTTTAATTACGTTCACCGAGCTTGTCGAGGTGACCCCTCCTTTTTTCTTTTTTCCCTTCCGGCAGCCGTGGCCGAAATTCTCGTCGTACAGCTTCGAAGCGGGGATGTCCCGCGCCAGGGCGCGCCCTACGAGGATCAGCGACGTCCGGCCGGGTTTTGATTTTTTTACTTTAGGCGCTATGTCGCCAAGTGTGCCCCGGATAATTTTTTCGTCGGGCCAGGACGCGTGGTAGACGACGGCGGCGGGGCAATCCGTCCCGTAATGGGGGACCAGTTCCTCCACGGTGTCCTCGATCTTGTGCCCGGAAAGGTAGATGCACAGGGTCGCCTTGGAGCGCGCGAGTTTTTTCAGCTCCTGCTCTTTCGGCAGCGGCGTGCGTCCCGACGTGCGGGTGAGGATAATCGTCTGGGCCACCTCGGGGGCCGTCAGTTCCGCACAGAGCGCGGCGGCCGCCGCCTGGAACGCGCTCACGCCGGGGATGACGCTGTATTCTATTTCCAGGGCATCGAGCCTGTTCATCTGCTCGCGGATCGCGCCGTAGATCGAGGGGTCGCCCGAATGGAGGCGCACGACATCGATGTTCCTCTCCCGCGCCTTTTCAAAAACGGCCGTGATGTCGTCCAGGCTCATCCCGGCGGAATCGTGGCGCTCCGCTCGCGCGGGCACGAGCTCCATGACCGCGGGGCTCACCAGCGAGCCCGCATAGATGATTATCCGGCATTTTTTTAATATGTCCCGCGCCCGGACCGTGAGCAGCCCGGGGTCGCCGGGCCCTGCCCCCACAAAAATCACTTTCACTTTTTCTCCTCCTTGCCGGCATGCACGAGAATGATGGAGAGATAGCCCGCTTCCGGGGCGGCGCCGCGCAGTTTCCTGAGATCGGTCTCCACGCGCTCGCCCTCCATCCCGGCGCGGGACGCGAAGATGCCGCGGTCCATGAGCCCCGCGGACTCAATGATGTCCAGGATTTCCGGCAGGCGGCGCCCGATCTTCATGAGGATCACCGTACCCTCTTTTTTGAGCGCCTCCCGGACGGCCCCCAGGTCGTCAGCCGATGCGGGTATCACTGTGACGGGCTCGCGGCCCTCCCCCACGGGAAATGATGAAAGCGAGGCCGCCGCGCTGAACGAGGTCACACCGGGAATGGAAATGACATTCACGGCGGGGATGATTTTTCTGACCTCCCGCAGAAGGTAGATGAATGTCGAATAAAGGAACAGGTCGCCCAAAGTGATGAAGCAGGCGTCCTCGCCGGCTTCGAGCACGCCGGCAACGGCCCGGGCGTTTTCCTGCCAGCGGTTTGAGAGTTCCTCTCTGTCGGCGGTCATCGGGAACAGCAGTTCGTGAATCCTGGCATCTTTCCCGATGTAGCAGCTTGTGATAGAAAGCGCGACGCTCTCCGCTGCCGTCCTGGCCTTGGGCACAAATATATGAGGGCACCGGGCCAGGACCGCGGCCCCCTTCACCGTTATGAGTTCCGGGTCGCCCGGCCCCACGCCGATCCCGTAAAGCGTTCCTGTCGTCACTGCAAAAGCTCCTTGCGAACAAAAATTATGATGGACCGCGAAGACGGATTTTCTTTCAGGAGGTCGTCCGGCGATATCTCCCGGACCCGCTCGCCGGGAAGCGTCAGGTCCTCGCACAGGAACGTGCGGTAGCCGGGCCCGAGTTTTTTCCCGAGGCGCTCCGCCCACGCGCACGATTCTTTCCGCCCGGCGAAGACCGCGATTTTGTCTCCGTCCGGAAGCTCCTGCGGGTCGGACCCGTGGGCGTCGATAATCTTCGCGTCGTGCCAGTCCAGCGCGAGCCGGGCGAATGCCTCCTGGAGCGAGCTCACTCCGGGTATGACGCAGCAGCGCTCCCGGCCAAAGCGCGCGATCACGGGCCGCGCCAGGCTGAAGATGCCGGGGTCGCCCGTCACGAGAACGGCGACGGTTTTCGTCTTTCCATGCTCCTCGATCTCGCGCAACACGCGATTTATATCCGCATCAACGGCGATGCGTTCGCCGGCGGTATCGGGCACCAGGTCCAGCAGCCGCTGCGCCCCCACGATCACCTGCGCATTTTCTATCGCGTTGAGGGCCGCCAGGGTCAGGAACTCCGGGGAACCCGGGCCGCAGCCGACAATGAATATATACTTCTCATTTTTTTCCATAATCGTTACCTCCAGGGACTGAGCTGGCCGCTGCTGCCCAGGATGTTGCCTTTCATGTCGACGAGGACCGAAGCGACCGTTATGCCCTTGCCGACCCGCCGGGCGACGGCGTTGCGGACGCGCCCCGCAACCAGGCCGCCCAATTCTTTTCTCCGCGCCTCGGCGAGCGAGGCGAAGATGCCTTCCACCGTGGGGACATCGGTTACGGCCGCTCCCAGTTTTTCCGCCGCAATTCCGGCGACAAAAGGGACGGCGCTTTTCGACCGCGACGAATGGGTGTCCCAGTTCCCCGCGGCGAGCTTGGCCAGCTTGCCCGGATGGCCGAGGACCAGGATGCCCGAAAAACCCAGCGGGGCCGCTTCGTCCAGAGCGTAGCCC
>JBDKTK010000313.1:0-8011 GCA_039680225.1 Syntrophaceae bacterium | reverse complement strand
AGGGAAGCCTTCACAATTAATGTTTGCATACAGGTCTCCGTATCCGAATCTGATCCGGCAAAATGTATGACCCGGATTATAACCCGGCTTTCGCTTGACAAGAACGGTATCCGCTAATCCGGATAATCGGGAAAAAGATTGAAGAATACTGTTTAAAATCCTTATCTGATTATTGCCTGCCGGGCTGCCCGTCGCCGGCTCGCTTGGTGAGGGCTGCGCGGGCGGTTTGTCTGACGAGCGGGTTACTGTCTTCCGAAAGAGACTTCATGACTTCCATAACCCGGGAATGGGAAATCTGGGCGAGGGCGAAAGCGGCAACCGCGCGCAGATTGTCGCTGTACTTTTTTTGCAGGGACAGCAGGCCCCTTGAGGTGAGAATGCGGATCAGGGGGTCCATGCCTGCCGGGTCGGCAATTTGTCCCAGGGCCTGGCAACAGGCTGTCTGGACATCGTGTTCCTTTGCCCTGTTCAGGCCATCCAGAAGGACCGGGACACCCTGAGCGGCCTTCATCCTGCCCAGAGCGCGAATGGCCGGGATGGCCTTTCCGGGTTCGTCGGTCCGCACAATGTCGCACAAGAGACCCACGGTATGCTCGTCATTCAGGCGCTCTGCCAGGCGGAAAGCCGCCCGGCGGACCCTGGGGTTTTCGTTGCTCATGGCAAAGCTCAGTTCAACGTGGATGTCCCGGCTCACGATATCGGCCACATCCAGCATGCGGGCCTGTTCTTCCGCAGTCACTTCCAGGACGAGGTCGCGCTTGAAGAGTTCAACCGCATCCATTCCCATGTTTTCCATGAGACCGGCAGTCAGCTGTCTGACCCGCAGATCATGCTCTTGCTTTATGATGTCGATGAGGAAAGGCGCAATCCTGTCGTCCATTGTCGAGAGAAACTGTATCGCCTGCTGCTGACGCGTCAAATCGGATGATTTCAGGTCTTCCCTGATTCCGTCAATGACATGCGGGGGAAGGGGTTCCCGGACGCTCTGCATAATGCTCTGATGCAGGCTGCCGCCGGAGTCCTCAATTTCCCGCATACGCTCCTTGAGGGCGGCGAAAACCCAGCCGGCGAGGGAGTAGCCGCCGGACTGAAGGAACGAGAAGGCCGCCTGCTGAAGAAGGCGGGACAATCGTTCCAGGATTTTCTCTTCATTCTCCTGTTTGAACGCGAGGCGTAATTGCTCGGCAAGCGGCTTCAGAAACCGGGGAGAAAGGACTAATCCGCCGGCGCCCGCAACCTTCTCACAAATCTCCAGGAGGCTTTCCCTGCCCGCGCCGGGTAAACAGGAATAGGAATGGAAAATTTTCTTCAGAAGGCGGGAAAACCCCTCTTCCTCGTCACAAAGAAACAGGTCTCTCAGGGCGCTTGCCAGATCTTCCACATTGTGAAAACATTCCTGCGCAGCCGCAGCAGGTTCGATTGAAACTGCAGAGTCTTCTCCCGAAACAACAGGGCCGTCATCTTTGTCACCCTCTGCCGAAGCCTGTTCGGCTGTACCTGCCGATGTTTCATCAAAGACGGTGTAAAGGCTTCGGTTGAACAGGATGCCTTTAAAATTCTCTTCTTTCTCAAGGCTGCGCCAGAAATCGGCACTCACCTCGGACGCGGGTTGCTGAATGACCGCCGCCAAAAACGATATCACCTCCTCGGAAGAAACGCTTTTGATAAAGGTGATACTGTTGAGAGAAGCGGATTGCAATAAACGCAGGAAATTCCCGGCAAAAGCCTCGTAATTCAGGGTATCGATTTTGACGCCGTTTACAAGAAGCGACGTTTCGACGGCGCTCATGGTAAGGACGGGACACTTTGACAGAAAGCCTGCCAGTGCAGCCATGACCTGGTCGACGGCATCGGTCATCACGGAACTTTCCGGGGGGTACAGCCTCATTTTGCTGAGCGCGCCCAACAGCGAACTGATCACGATGGGAATAAAGACGAGGTCATCTTCACCCAGTGCCTGCTCGTGTGAGGCCTGAAGGGCGCCCGTTTCGGGCAGAGGCGAGGCGCTCGAGTCGCCCTGCAATTCTTCGCTTTCTTCGACCCTGGTATAACGCACCTGCTTCAGTTCGATGCATTCCAGCCCTCTTTCCTCGCAAGCCTGCTGCCAGAACAGCGGGTGGATTTTCCTGCGGTCTGCGAGGCCGATGGCCTCCAGCATGTTATCCAGGTCTCTCTCGCTGTAACCCTTTCTGATGGCGAGACTCCCGAGATCGACGCCGACGAACAGATTGCAGATGCTCTCCGCCAGGGATTTGGAATCCGCCGTGTCGATAGTTTCCCCATTCACAATCAAGGAATCCTTATCCGCTATAATGCGGAGGCGGTCGCGATCGGCAAGGACCCGGTCAAGGATGTTCCTGACCTGGAGAATGGCATTGGCGCGACCCTTGTTGCCGGAGGGATAAAGCTTTATGCCGTTGACAGCGATGATAAAAGACCGGAAAAAATGTGACAGGTCCTTCAAGGCTGCCGGATCGAGAGGGACATCCGGCACTGCCGTATCGCCATCAATCGAATAGTTGACCGCCTCATCGGCATTGAAGATGGTCGTGCCGTATTCCCGATTCTGTTGGTCGTAGATGCGGGCCTTGTCCATATTGGCCGAACGCTGGAAATGCCACGCGAGAATGGCGGCCGAGGGGAGAAGGCGCTTCTCAAAGAGCTTTTCCTGGTACAGGGCGATTTTTTCGTGAAGATCTTCCTTCTGGTCCTGTTCAATGCTTCCGTACACGATTTTCTGGATGCGTTTGGAAAGGAACCGGATGTTTTCGTCATCGGCGCGAAAATCGGAAATTACGATGCCGTATGCCTTTGCCTTGTCCAGAAAATCCAGGACGCGGGTCTCCATGTCCCCGGAACTGCCCGTCAGCATGCTCAATGAAACGGATTCACCGAATATGGAAGTGTAATTAAGGATGCGCTTGGTGTCTTCGTCGAAAGAGATGATTATCTGGGTGATTATTTCATCAAGAGATGCTGAAAGGTACGCCGGGTCAAGGTCCCGGATAATCCACCGCTGTTCTGTAAAAACGACCTTTTCATCTTGGATGAGCTTGTTCAGTATCTCGGAGACAAACAGGGGATTTCCCTTTGTGACCAGATAAAGGTCCTTCTCAAAACCGGCGGGCCTGGCAATAGCGGGGAACATCTTCTCCAGGTGTTCCGCGATGTCCTTCTCGGAGAGAGGCGTGAGGATTATGTTTTGTATCTCCAGTTCCTTTCCGTACGCATACCAGAAACGCTGCAGAGGGTTGATCTCGATTTTCGGTTCCAGGAAATCTGAGGTGGTGCCGCACAGGAAAAGGGGAACTTTGTTCTGCAACATCATGGCGCGCAGCAGGAGAAGAGACGCCTCGTCAGCGAAATGCAAGTCATCCGCAAATACCATCAGGGGCCTGAAATCCACCAGGTTATTTATGAACCGGATCAGGGACTGGAAGATTGTCTCCCGCTGGTTTCGGGGGTTTTCAGAGGCCCGATTCCCCGCTTCCGCCAATGAGGGCAGGACGAAGGAAAGGCTGTTCACATCTGCGGGACTCAGGGCGTCGAGAACGGACTTCCCCTTGTCTTTACGCATGTTCAGCAGTTCTACGAGGAGATTGGAGATGAGGTAGTAGGGGCGAAAGAGCTCCTGGGGTGAGCCGAACACCTTTACCCGTGCTATGGCCGAAGGTTCCAGGGTCCTCTGCACCTCCTGCAGGAATGCGCTCTTGCCCATGCCGTCGGCCCCTTCAACAATCAGAAACCGGCTTTTTTGACGGCTGAACTCCTTAAGGGCATCTGTTACCTGGGTGAGTTGAGCTTCCCGACCGGCCATCTTCGAATTATTCAGGACTTGAATGGCGACCTTGGGGAAAACGTCCCCGGCGGCGGTATTCGCCGCATCGGACACACGGTCCCTCCCCGACTGTTTGGCATGGTAGAGGGCTGTATCGGCTTTCTGTATCAGGATTGTGCCGTTTTCCGCATCGCCCGGCGCTTCGGCTACGCCGATGCTCAGGGTCAGAAATATCTCTGTAACCCCATCTTTCAGGCGCAGGGGGTTTTCATGGATCTTTTTAACAAGATTTTCGCTTACTTCGAGGGCAGTTTTCTTGGCCCTTCCCGCCAGGAGAATCATGAACTCGTCTCCCCCGTAACGGATGGGCAGGCCGGCATCGGGGCAAACATCTTTCAGCATGCGGGCGACATGAATGAGGGCATGGTCGCCTGCATCGTGGCCGTATGTGTCGTTGATTTTTTTGAAATTATCGACATCCATCATGAGGAGTGAGACATGATGGGCCGCCAGCGTATCCCAGTTGATCTTGTACTGTAAATAATTGAGGAGAAAGCGGCGGTTATGAAGGCCTGTAAGTTCATCCTCGAAGACGAGGGAAGAAGGGTCTTTGCCGGCGTTTTTCAGGTAATGGAAAAGGTCCTGATAATCCATTCGAGAACTCTGCATCCTTCCCGCCGCCTGGCACGGGCCATGACATCAGGTGTTTGAAGTTTCAATTTCAAATTATTGAAAATACGAATTTCTGTCTAAAAGAATTTTGATCCCGGGGAAACCGGTATCTCCCGATACTAAAGGTTTATCTTTGTATTCTCTTTACTCGCGTTTTCCATACCACATTATCGCAACCCGTGTATCATCCGGCTGGTGACGTCCCTCACAAAACATATAACTTGTTCATATTTGCGGGGACGCTTTTTTGAGCTGATTCATTTTATATCCTTATGCAACCTGGCATTATCTATAAATCGCAGGCCACGGCAAAGGCTTCGGCAATCGACGGGGCAATCTGGCCCGGTATGTGGCAGCACCCGATCTCGTGGAACTCCAGGCCCGCCTGATTGAGCGCGTTGATCAACTCCCGGTCCTTCCGGCTGCTGAGCCCGACCGCCAGGACAACGGTGCCGGCGGGGATTCCCCTTGTTTTTCCCTCCGCATCACTAATCACCACGCCGGACTTGGTAATTTCTACGACCCTGGCCAGGGTCATAACCTTGAACTTTCCGCGGACCCGCGACAGGAAACCCCACCGGGTTGTCGGCCCGACATCCGCCGCTACGGACTGGAGCATCTCGACAACCGAGACATCCAGCCCCTTATCGGCCAGATACTCGGCTGTTTCCATTCCAATAAGGCCGCCGCCGATCACGACGACTCGTCCGTTCATCCGTGCTTTTCCCTGCAATACGTCAACCGCCGTTACGACATGAGCCTGCTCGACGCCGGGGATCCGGGGGATGAGAGGGGTTGCTCCCGACGCCAGGACTACGGTGTCCGGACGAATTTCAGAAAGTATTTCCGGCGTTACGGTTTCACCCAGCCTGACCTTGACCTTTCGAACTTCCATTTCATTTGTATAGAAATCGATCAGGTTCCGCAGTTCCTCTTTGTGCGGCGGAATCACGGCAAGATTGAGCATTCCGCCGAGTTGCGCCTCTTTCTCCATAAGCATTACGTCGTGTCCGCGCAATGCGGCAACGCGGGCTGCCTCCATTCCGGCGGGCCCCCCGCCGACAACCAGGATGCGCCTGGGCGCGGGCGCCGGTTTGATCAGGTCCTCCCCTTCATGGCCGAGTTCGGGATTAACCGCGCATTTCAGCTCGGCCTTTTTTCCTTTGATTCCCGCCATGATGGAATCAAAGCAATAGCAGCAGGCCAGACAGCGCCTGATTTCCTTCAGACGGCCTTCCCCCGCCTTTTTGACGAACTCGGGATCGCATAGAAGCGTCCTTCCCAACCCGATCAGGTCCGCCTTGCCGGAGGAAAGAATCTCCTCCGCAGTGAAGGGGTCGTTGATTCTTCCGACCGTCGATACCGGAACAGAGACGACGCGCTTGATGGCCTCGGACAGATAGGAGAATGCGCCGCGCGGGACCCACATCGGCAGCATGGGCCTCGTGGATTCGTGCCACCCGGCCCAGATATGGAGACGGTCGGCGCCCGCCTCGACAATCAGGGGGGCGATACGCAGGGCGTCTTCAAGGGTTTTACCTCCCTCGACGCCGTCTTCGCCGTCGAATTTTACACAGATATTGAAATCAGCTCCCACCGTATTGCGGGTTTCCCGCAGAATGGAAAGAAGGAAATTTGCCCGCTCAATCGTGTCCCCGCCATATTTGTCCTCGCGGAGATTGGTTACGGGCGAGAGGAACTGGCTGATGAGATAGCCGGAAGAGCCGCAAAATTCGATGCCGTCGAAACCGGCCTTTCTGGCGCGAAGCGCCGCCTGGGCAAAAGATACAACGAGGTCATCGGCCTCCGCCGTCGTCAGTTCCCGGGGTGTGTCCCCGGAATAGCGCGAGTAAACCGGCGAGGGCGCCACCGGCTGTAACCCGTGAAGCCTGCAGAATGAATACCGGCCGGTGTGATTCAACTGCGCCACAATCCGGGCCCCGGCCTTTTTGACTGCCTGTGTGAGCGGCGTCAATATTTTAATGTCCTCGTCTTTTTCCAGCCGGGGTTCTATTTCCGCTCCGGCGCGCCCGGAAGGATGAACGCTGATAATGCCGGTTGTGATGAGACCGACATCTCCTTTCGCCCTGGCTACGAGATAATCCTGAAAGTGCGCACCGTCAAATTTTGTGCCCATCGGGGCCATGTAGAATCTGTTTTTGATTGTGAGGTTTGGCATAACCAGCGGCTCAAATACGCGCCAAAGCTTCTTCTGTTCCATTAAAAGACACTCCTGTTTTTTGATAACTTTTTTGAAGGGGGAAAATAGGGAAATTCCGTTTAGATGTCAATTACTCTCTTGGCCGGCCCATTAATAATTCCGGGCTTAATCTTTGAGCGCTGATGACTTGATCCCGCTGTCTTTCGGCCCATGACCGCTCCCTTTTTCTGAACTTTTATGGCGTATTTTATCCGGGGTTCCTGAAATAGCAATATCCGGCTTCTCAGGATTTTCCTGATGGCATCTTAATGGAATTTGTTTTATTAAATGCGCCTGCGGATAGAAAGGCACTGATTTGACATACTTACCTTCATTCCACCAAGCCGGAGGGGATAGCGGATGGAAGAGATGCAATATTTTCACAACGGCCGTGATTCTGCACTGCGCAATGAACCGTTCAGGCGCACGGGAATCGAGATAACAGGGGATGTCCCGTGGGGCACGCATTTTTGCATGTTCTACAGTTCAAAGGAGGACCTCCTTGACATCCTTATACCCTATTTCCGGGCAGGGCTGGAAGGCGGGGAATTCTGCATGTGGATTACATCGAAGCCGCTCACAAAAAACGCCGCACAGACGGCAATGAGAAAGGCAATGCCCGGCTTCGACAAGTACCTTGAAACAGGCCAGATCGAAATCCTCGCCCATGACGAATGGTACGTGCAGGACGGCGTGTTCGACTCGGACCGCGTGCTGAGGGGCTGGGTCGAAAGACATGACAGGATGCGGGAGAAAGGGTTCAGGGGACTGAGGCTCAGCGGAAACACGTTCTGGCTGGAAAAAGAGACCTGGCAGGATTTCATGCTTTACGAGGAGGCGATCAATGGCGTGATCGGCAATTACCGGATGCTCGCCCTGTGCACGTATTCCATGGACAGGTGCGGCGCCGCGGAAATACTCGATGTGGCCCGGACGCATGAATTTGTGCTCGCCAACAAGGGAAACCGCTGGACGATGGTGGAAAATGCGCAGATAAAGCAGACCAAGGAGGCCCTGTATCGAAACAATGAAAAGCTGGAGATCTTATCCGATACCGCAGCCCTCCTTCTGAAAAGCAGCGACCCCCAGACGGTTGTAGAAAGCCTCTGCCGCAGGGTGATGGATTTCCTCGACTGCCAGGTTTTCTTCAACTATCTGGCCGATGACGGCAAAGCGTGCCTGCGCCTTAATGCCTGGTCGGGAATCCCGGAAGAGACTGCAAAGAGCATAGAATGGCTTCAATACGGGGAAGCGGTCTGCGGATGCGCGGCCCGCGATGCACGCGGGATCGTGGCGGAGGACATCCCGGAAACACCCGACCCGAGGACGGACCTGGTCAGGTCTTTCGGCATCAGGGCCTA
>JBDKTK010000312.1:0-19410 GCA_039680225.1 Syntrophaceae bacterium | reverse complement strand
GAAGTGGCCGTAGTCAGGGACGGGGTGGAGGAGCAGCGGTCGCTGGGGCTCGTGGACGGCGTGCCGTCGGTGTCCATGGACATCTTCAAGCAATCCGGGGCCAACGTTGTCGATGTCGTCGATGCCGTCCGGAAAACAGCCGCAGCCCTGCAGTCCGAGCTTCCGCCCGGGACGACGCTGCGGGTAGTGCGCGACGGATCGAACATTATTAAGGAGTCGCTCGCCGACGTGAAGACGACAGTGCTGCTCGGCGGCATTCTCACCATCCTGATCGTCTTCATGTTCATTAACTCCTGGCGCTCGACTGTCATAACCGGACTTACCCTGCCCATATCCGTCATGTCTTCATTCATTATCATGAAGTTCATGGGGATGTCCCTCAACACGATGACGCTCATGGCGCTGTCCCTGGTCATCGGGCTGCTCATCGACGACGCCATCGTGGTGCGGGAAAATATCGTCAGGCACCTGGAACACGGGGAAGACCACTTCACGGCGGCGAGGACGGGCACCAGCGAGATAGGCCTGGCGGTCTTTGCCACGACCCTGTCCATCGTTGCCGTCTTTGTCCCGGTTGCTTTCATGAGAGGCGTCATCGGCAGGTTCTTCTTCCAGTTCGGCATAACGGTCACCTTCGCCGTCCTGGTATCCCTGCTGGTGTCATTCACGCTGGACCCCATGCTGTCCTCGCGATGGCATGACCCCGCCATCGGCAGCGCGGGCAAAAGGCGGGGGATCGCCGCCCTGCTGGAACGGTTCAATGCGGGTTTTGAAAGGATTGCCGACCGGTTCAGCCGTCTGATCGGCCTGGCCCTGGACCGCCGCAAGCGCGTGCTTGCCATCGCGGCGGCCGTTTTCATTGCCGGCCTGGGAGTGTTCGCGATGCTGGAGCAGGAATTCATCCCCAAGTATGACAGGGGAGAGTTCCAGGTCAGTTTCAAGACCGCGCCGGAAGCATCTCTCGCGGAAAGCGCCGACCGCCTCAGGGCCATGCTGGCGATTGTCGGGAACATCCCGGGAGTTGACCACACCTACTCGACAATCGGCGCGGGCGATAACGGCACGGTGAGAAGCGGCGTGATTTACGTGAAATTGCAGGACCGCGGCAAACGCAAGCTCGGCCTGACTCAGGTGAAGCAGGAGGCGCGCCGCGAACTGGCGAAGGTGCCCGGCGTGGTCCTCTCCATTGAGGACGTCGAGGAACTCGCCAGCAACCCGAAACCGCTGCAGGTGAACCTGCGCGGGCCTGAACTGTCCAAACTCAAGGAGTATGCGGCCGCGTTCAGGGACGAGCTTTACAAGGTCCGGGGCATAGTCGATATCGAGATCAGCCAGGAGCATGATGTCCCCGAATACCGCCTGGTCGTGGACCGGGACAAGGCATTGAATGCGGGTTTCATGACCCGGGATATTGTCAGCGCCCTGGGCGCCCTGGTCGGGGGCGCGGTCGTCTCGACCTATGAGGATGAAGACGGGGACACCGTCGACATCAGGGTAAGGTTGCCCGAAAGCCTGCGCCAGGACCCCGAACAGGTGGGCAACCTGCGCATTGCGGTGCTGTCAAAGAACGGCACGATATCGATGCAGCCGCTCAACAATTTCCTGACCTACGAAACGCACGCCGCGACTACGGAGATAAACCGCCAGGACCTCGTCCGCCAGGTGACGGTCAGCGCCAATCTCGACAGGCTGCCGATCGGCACGGCGCTGGAAAAGATAGGGGAGGCCGAAAAAAGGCTGGGAATGAAACCGGGATACAGCATCGTCTATTCCGGGGAGGCCGAGGACATGGCCGAATCATTCGGGTACCTGAGAGAGGCGCTGGTCCTGGCCGTGCTGCTGGTCTATTTCGTCCTGGCCGCGCAGTTCGAGTCATTCCTGGAACCGCTGGCGATCATGCTGTCGCTGCCGCTGTCGGTCGTGGGCATGGCGGGGATGCTGTTCCTCACCGGCGACACCGTCAACATCATGTCGCTGATCGGGCTTATCCTGCTGATGGGGCTGGTGACCAAGAACGCCATCCTCCTGGTCGATTATGCCAAGGTGCTGCGCCGCGGCGGGATGGAGAGGCGCGAGGCTGTAATCTTGGCGGCAAGGACAAGGATGCGGCCGATCGTCATGACGACGATGGCCATGATCTTCGGCATGCTCCCCCTGGCCCTGGCGATCGGCGCGGGCGCGGAAATGCGCGCCCCCATGGCGCGCGCCGTCATCGGCGGGCTGCTGACGTCCTCGCTGCTCACCCTGGTTGTCGTGCCCGTCGTCTACACGTTTTTTGACGACCTGGACAGCTGGATCAAAAAGAGATTGAGCGGGGGAGGGAGTTTATCGCAATGAACAGATGGTTTGTCCATGCAATCATATTTCCGGCGCTTGTGGCCCTGGTCTTGACATCGGCGCCGCCGGCGGCTTCCGCTGCGGGGGCCGTCATCCTGACCATTGAGCAGGCTTTAACGATTGCTTCGGAAAGGAACCGCGATATTCAGATGGCGCGTGAATATATCCAGCGGGCCCAGGGAAAATATGTTGAAGAAAGGGCGGGCGCTCTGCCCCAATTGACCGGTGTCGGCGCGGTGTCCCGGGACCGGGATAAAAGCCTCGAGGTGTACGGCCCGCTCATGGGGGAAAGGCAGAGCAAAAAGATCGCCGAGATCGGCGTGACACAGCCCCTTTTCACCTGGGGGCAGGTCAGTGCATCCATTAAAGCGGCGAGCGCCGGGCTCAAATCCGCTGATGAACAGTTGCGGCAGTACCAGCAGGCGGCAAGAAAGAACGTTTCCATGGTTTTTTATGACATTCTTCTGGCGAAGGAATTGCACCGCCTCGCCTTGCAGAACCAGGAACAGAAATCAAGGCACTATGACGAGGCGATGAGAAAATATTCGGCCGGAGTCGCAACCGATTATGATGTGCTCGCGGCGAAGGTGGCCGTGGAAAACGCGCGTCCGGAGACGCTGCGGATGGAAAACCACATCAAAATATTGCGGGAGAGGCTTCGTTTCCTCCTGGCCATGGAGAAGGAGGTCGATGTCTCGGGAAGCCTGGAGGAGGCAATGCGCCCTTACCCGCCATACGAAGAGTCCCTTGCCGTAGCCAGGGAACGCCGTCCCGAACTCGCAGACCTGAAACACCGTATTGCCATGTACGGCGAGATAGTCAAGGCGACGGACGCGTTGGACAAGCCGCGCCTTGATCTGAAGGGCGGATACGGGTATCGGGACCTCTCCGTGCTCGATTTCTCGTCTGACGGGCCCGCGTGGAACATTGGCGTCTATCTTACTTTTCCGTTTTTCGACGGTTTGCGCACCCGCGGCCGGGTGGAGCAGGCGCGCAGCGACTATCGCAATGTCCGGATTGAGGAAGCCAAGCAGGCGGACAGCGTCGCGCTCGAGACCCGCGATGCAATCAATACCCTGGGAGAATCGCAGGAAATTGTCCGGTCTTTATCGGGGACAGTGGTCCAGGCTGAGAGGCTTCTTTCCATGGCCGAAAAAGGGTACGAACTCGGAGTCAAGATACGGCTGGAAGTTGATGATGCCGAACTCAACCTTATCCAGGCAAGGAGCAATTTGAGCCGCGCCCGCCGCGATTACCTGATAGCGCGCATGAATCTCGACTGGGTCATGGGCATCCTCGGGGAGGGAGGACAGACCGGAAAATAAAAACTCCTTTTTCTCGATGGTCATTTACACTGAAAAGAGCATTCCACGGCGCTTTTGCAATAAAGGCATGATTCAGTATATTATGAATGTCTGAAAATCCATATGGAGGAAATATGAAAAAATCCGTCGGTCCGAGGACCATTATATACCCAACGCCGGCCCTTGTTGTCGCGGCATACGACAAGACCGGCAGGGCAAACGCCATGACCGCCGCCTGGGGCGGGATCTGCTGTTCAAACCCTCCCTGCGCCGCCGTTTCCCTCACTAAAACAAGATTCACTTACGAATGCATCATGGACCGGAAGGCCTTCACAATAAATATCGCTTCCGAGGCCCATGTGGAGGCCGTCGATTTTTTCGGGACAGCCACGGGCAGGAAGACCGATAAGTTTGCGGCGACCGGATTGACACCGGCGAGGAGCGGTCTTGTCGATGCTCCATACATAGAGGAATTTCCCCTGGTCCTGGAATGCAGGCTTCTGCAATCCGTTGAAATAGGTTCCCACACCCAGTTCATCGGCGAAATCCTGGACGTCAAGACGGAGGAATCCGCGCTGAACGAAGCAGGGATGCCCGATATAGAAAAGGTGAAGCCGGTCTGCTACGGCCCGGAGAGGGGCAGCTACTTCGGGATCGGCCGGAAGCTGGGGAAAGCATTCTCGATCGGGAATAAATTTAAGAAATAGATCGTAACCGTCCGACCGGCATTTTGCGCGCTGCTCCCCCCGCGCCGCTCTTTTAATCCCTTTGTTGAAAAACTCAGCCGAGGTGGGCGTAACAGAAATTCCCCAGAATTTGAGCAGCGAAATCAGGGCTTTTTCTGAAAACATTTGTTATCATCTTATGCACAAGCGAATTTTTAATTTCCAGCTTGTTCCCTGCCGGATAGAAAAATTGGGGCAGCTCAATTATTTCAGTGCCCCAGCTGTCTTTAAAGCTCATCAGACCGAGGTTGCCCTTCTCTGTCCTGCCCAGGTCAAAAACACTGTATCCTTCCGAGCGGGCCCAATTGATGGTTTCCCAGTACAGAAAATGGACGGGATTTGTTTTGATAAATTTCCAGTCGGTTGCAGTAAATTCGGCGGAGACCCTGTCCCTGAAGAGAAACAATAAAACGCCTGCAATGGTAATATTCTCAAATTCTGCTATCAGGAGCCTCAACTTTTCCGGATAAAATTCACTCCAGAGAGTTTTGAAAAATCTGTATGGCTGAGCAGGCAATCCCAGGCGCTTTCTCGTCATTAAATTGAGTTTATAAAAAAGGAAGAGATCATTTTCGTTGTCCGCCACTCTGAGTTTTAAGCCGCTTTTGCCGAGTTTCCGTATTCTTTGCCTGAGGCTTGGATGAAATTTCTTTTCTATTGCAGCCAGGTCCCGGTCGAGGCGCAAAAAATGGCACAAATATGATTTTTTCCCCAGAGACTCGCCGGAGATCAGGCCTGCCGAATTCAGCGTGCGTATTTCAACATATGAAGAGCGCAGTTCTTTCGAAAGGGCTTTAACCGCGCCAAACAGGTCCGTAAACTCATTCTTGTTCGAAACAAGCGGGTCGCAAAGAGTGGCAAAAGGTATGCTGACGAGTCTGTCGCCTATTAACCAGCTCCTTACCTCGAATACCGGAAGGGCGGCCTTTATTTCATTGTCGCCGTTTATTACAAAATAATGTCCCTTCATATGTTTGAAACTGTTTTCTATAAGCCTCTTCCATCCCGACAGATGGTATATGAGGCCGAATGGGTGCCCTTCAACGAATTTATCCCACCTTGGCTCTTCAAAAGGGTCAATTTTTGTAATCATTTAAGCCCCTGTGCCTTTCATTGGTAGGTTATCAATTGTTTGACAAATATTTCTCTCCCGTTCAGGGTTAGCTAACACAGGCTATTTTTTAATTTTTCTAGTATTGTGTCCGCGTCCTCTATGCTCACCCGCGGGTGGGTGGGAAGGTTGATCAAGTGCTTTGCCGCCGATTCCGCACGGGGGCAGGACCCGGGACAATACCCTCCAGCCTGATGGGGCGAGATCGCTTCTTCCAGCACCGAGGTGAACCAGGTGCCCAACACCAGCCAGGGCGCGAGCTTTTTAACCGCCGCCGCCCGGTTTTCAACCAAAACAGGGTAGCGTACGAACGCCGGTTCCGCCTGGGAGGGGATTTTCGGTCGTTTGAATCCCTGTGCGGCTAAACCATTATGGTAGCGGGCGGCTATTTCAGCCCGGTGGCTGAGATTGTCATCCAGCCGGCAAAGCTGCCGCAAGCCCATAAAAGCTTGTGCGTTGCTAAAACGTTGTTGATAATTATCCGGCTTCTCACCGAGCAATTCCTTATGGCAGGTGGGCCGGGGAAGGGGATGATAGTTTCCCAGCCATTCATATATCGGCCGGCTGTAACGATGGACATGGGGCTGCATCAAGAGGTGGTAAAGCACCAGCTTCAATACATACCGGTAAGCTAGCCAGGGAGAGGGCGAGGCGCAGGTTTTTTGAAATTCCCGCATCTTTTCCGCGATTTCATCATCATCGGTCACCACCATTCCCCCCATTGTAGTGGAGATGGTTTTGGTCTCCTCGGTACTGAAGAAGGCGGCCTTCCCAAAACTGCCCACCGGTTTCCCGGCATAACGGGCCCCCAGGGCATGAACGCAATCCTCAATCAGCGGGATGCCGAATTCCCGGGCCAGGTCCGTGGCCGGTTCCAAGTCGACTGGTATGCCGAAGGTGTGCTGTAAAATGATTGCCTTTGTTTTGGGAGTGATTCTTTTGCGGGCTTCCCTCAAATCCATATTAAAATTCAGGGGGTCGCAATCCACATATAGCGGGGTGGCGCCAGTGTAACGGATGGCGTTCGCCACCACGATATGGGTCGGCACTGACAACAGTACCTCGTCTCCATCTCCAATTTCCAAAACCTTCAGCAAACCGTAAAGGCCTACCCGGCCGCTGGAAAAACTGCATGCGTGGCGAACACCAACCCGATCAGCAAAAGAATTTTCAAATTTGCCAATGGAATCTCCTTCAACCAGCCCGCAAAAAGTAAACAGGTAACTCAGGGCTGCGAAACAATCCCCCATGGTCGCGGTTCCGCCAAGCAAAGGAACGCGCCTGCGCAGAAAGACCTGACTTGACGATTTCAAAACAGGGTTTTGATTTCTCATTGTAAACACACTACAGCCATGTGGACGGAACTAATTCGTTCCTCCAGTTTGAAGCGGTCGGGAAGGTACTATCTTGAGGTATAATGCACGATGTGGAATTTCCAGGCAATGTACCTGTTTCTTAAAAATGGAACTTAAATACCGTATTTTACGGTCAGATTTGTCCGCAGGAGAATATGCGATTCGCCCCGTCGCAGCCTTATGGGATGCAGGGCACAGGAGAGACTTTAAATATTATTAATTCACAGCGGATATTTCAGGATATCCCCGAACGCGCCTGCAGCGCTTCACTCTTTTGGCGCCGGGGTCCCCGCCGGGCCCGTTTCCCTGACCGGACCGTTATGAAATCATCCGATCTCCCGGATCTTCCGGACCAGTTCGCTTATCCTGAAGGGCTTTTGGATGAACCCCTTACAGCCTTTGTCCATGATCCGCTGGGCTTCGCCGTCTATGCTGTAACCGCTGGCAAGGAGAATTTTGACATCGGGGTCAATGGCAAAAAGCTGGTCATATGTTTTGCTGCCGCCGATGCCCGGCATAATCATGTCGAGGATGACAAGGTCAATTGATTCCTTCTTCTCCTTGTAGATCGCGACGGCCTCCTGGCCGCTTCCTGCCGCCAGAACATTGAACCCTTTGCTCTCCAGCAGTTCCCTGGTTACCTCGACAATGTCCCGTTCATCATCGACGAGCAGGACGGTCCCCCCGCCCCGGGCGCTTCTCGCGGCGGCAGGGGCCTCTTCCACGGCGATCTTCTTGTCCGAGGCGGGAAGATAGATTCTGAAGGTCGAACCCCTGCCGATTTCGCTTTGGACGGCAATGAACCCGTCGTGGTTTTTAATGATCCCGTACGCCGACGCCAGGCCCAGGCCTGTGCCCTGGCCCTGTTCTTTTGTCGTAAAGAACGGTTCGAATATCCTCTTCCTGGTCTGCTCATCCATACCCGCCCCCGTGTCGGTAATCGAAATCATTACATATCTGCCCGGCTTGACGCCGTGGGGCGCAACATCGTTTTCATTGAGGACGACGTTATTGGAGACCAGGTATATATCCCCCCCTTCCGGCATTGCCTGCCAGGAGTTTATAAACATATTCAAAAGAGTCTGCTCTATCTGCACCGGATCGACTTCGATCGGCCAGACCCCCGGATGGAGCTTGATGGTGATGGAAACTTCCTTTTTCGTGCGGCCGAACACGTCTGCACTCTGCTTCAGCAGGTCATTCGGATCAACTGTGTTAATCTCGGATTTCCCGCCCCTGGCGAATCCCAGCAGCTGGCTTGTCAGGTTGGCCCCGCTCTTTATCTGCTCCGAGATCTTTTCGAGCTTGGTGGAATCGGGGTGATAACCCCTGATATCGACCTGCATGAGGGTAACGTAGCCCTGGATGGTCGTCAGCATGTTGTTGATATCGTGAGCTATGCCTCCCGCCAGGGTCCCGATTGCCTCCATCTTCTGGGCATGGAGAAGCTGTTTTTCCAGGCTGGCCCTCTCCGCCTCCATTTTCCTCCTGGCAGTGATGTCGCGCGTGCTCCCCTGCAGGCCGATGATTTCCCCTTCCTTGCCATAGAGCCAGCTTGCGGAAATCTCGGTTTCGAGGAAAGAGCCGTCCTTTTTGATATGCCGCACTTCGACAAGCTTGCGTTCCAGTCTTTCCTGCCTCGGTTTTTGAAGCTCGCTGTAAATAGTTTCCAGGACAAAAGCAAGGTCATCCGCGTGGAGGTATTCCTCTATGGAATTGCCCAGCACCTCTTCCGGGGTGTAACCGGCGAGTTCCTGCACGGAAGGGCTGATATAAGTCAATTTCCAGTCCAGGCCGATTGTCCATATGACATCGCTTGAATTGTCGGCGAGAACGCGAAACTTCTCGAAATTTTCAAACGATTCTCTCTCCGCCTTTTTACGCTGGGTGATGTCGCGGGCATAACCGGTCGTACCTATGATATTATCTTTTCCGTCGACGACAGGGGCTTTAAAAGTTTCAAACCACCTTGTCTCGCCCTTGTCGAAGATCTGCTCCTCCACGATGACCGGTTTGCCCGATTCCATTACTTTGAAATCATCGGTGCGGTACTTCTCGGCAAGCTCTTTGGGCCAGATGTCGTAATCCGTCAGGCCGACGAGGTCATCTGCTTTTGGCCTGCCGCATGATTCGGCAAAGGCCTGATTGACGGCAAGAAAACGGCACTCCCTGTCTTTGAGCCAGATCAGGCCCGGCTGGTTTTCAATAATTGCGGACAGGTACGATTCCCTGTGCAGCAGTTTCTCTTCCATTTGCTTGCGGGCCGAAATGTCGCGCGAGCTCATGACAAAAGCAATGGGCCTGTCCTGGCCGTCCCTCAGCAGGTCGGTAACGGTCTCCACCCATACATAACGGCCCTGCGCATGCAATGCCCTGTATTCCACTGTCCATGGCTGTTTGCCCTCGGCGAGCCCGTCGATGAACCTCATGACGACCCGCTGGAAATCGTCCGGGTGGACAATTGTAAAACTTTTTTTGCCGATCAGCTCGCCGGGTCCATAGCCAAGCCCGTCTAAATAGGAAGGGCTTACATAAAGAGTGGTGCCCTGCAAATCAGTTACCCTGATCATATCGGACATGTTTTTCGTGATAAGGCGGAGCATCTCTTCGCTGTTGTGCAACGTCTCTTCCGAATGCCGGCGCTCCGCCCTGTCGATCATCACTGCGAAAGAATATTTTGTTCCCTCGCTCCGGATCATTTCCCCGGAAAAGAGGCCGTCAACGAGCGAGCCGTTTTTGCGCCTCACTCTCAGTTCGCGATCGGCAATCCTGCCTTCGGCCTGGAGCTGTTCGCTGACCTCCCGGTGCTTTTCCGGGTCGACAAAAAGTCCCAGCTCATCGCCGGTCTTGCCGATGACTTCCTCCCGGGAGTAACCGAGTGTTCTGAGAAAGGCTTTGTTGACGTCTGCAAATATTCCTTCGGGCAGTTTGCTCAAAGCCATGGGCGTCGGGCTGCCGTTAAAGAAGCGGTCCATGTCCTCCAAAGGTTTGTGTTCCAGGTTGAGGCCTTTCAACAGGTCCGTGCTGTAGCCGAACTTCAGGACAAGAGCCGGATCGATGCGGATGATCTTTTTCTCCGGAGGGCTGACGGTGCCGGCGCCATCTTGAGTTTCTCCCTGAGATTTCTTGGAAAGGTCCTGCATTTGTTCCTCCTCCGGGTGGAACGTAAAACTCTCCTATTTGGTCCGGTCCAGTTCATTTCTGATGGCCAGGCCGATCTTCTCCAGGATGTACGGTTTTCGGACAAAAGCCCCGGCTCCCATGTTCAGGGTCTTCCTGACCCGGTCGGTTTCCGAAAATCCGCTCACAATCACAGCCTTTTGCTTCGGGTTGATTTTAAGGACCCTCTTGTATGTCTCCTTCCCGTCAATACCGGGGTCCATGATCATATCCAGGACAATGAGATCGGCTTTATTGGTTTTCAAATACTCAACTGCCTCTTCGCCGCCGGCCACTGCCGCAACTTTATAACCGAGCTTGCCCAGCATGTTCATGGCCAGCTCCCGCTGTTCGCTCACATCGTCCACGACCAGGATGGATTCACCCCTGCCCAGGAAGGCGAAAAGAGATTCCTGCACTTCGGCTTTAGCCGGCTTTTCCCTGGTCACGGGAAAATAGAGGGTAAACGTGCTCCCTTTGCCGATCTCGCTTTGAACGTCGATATAGCCGTTATGGTCCTTTACCGTTCCCCAGACAACCGCCAGGCCCAGACCGGTCCCGCTCCTCCCCATGACTTTCTTGGTGTAGAAAGGCTCGAAAATCTTGCCTATGTCCTTTTCGGACATTCCAATTCCCGTGTCGGAGACCTGCAGGACAACGTAATCTCCTTCCCTCATCAAGTCGTAACCCTTTATAGGTTTGTCCAGGTAGCGGTTCTCCGTTTTTATGATGACCTCACCCGGGCCGGAAATGGCCTCTGCGGCATTGGACACAAGGTTCATGACTGTCTTGCTTAAGTGGATTGGAGACCCCTTGATATTCAACACACCTTTTCCCGGCTCCGTCCGGATCTTCACGTCCGGATGATGGAATTTCAGTTTCTCAAATTCGGGAGTCCTGACATAGTCAAAAACCAGCCTGTTCAAATCCACTACTTTCGAAGTTGTGACCACCCTCCTGGCCAGGGTCAGGAGGTCCTGGATGATAGCGGCTCCTTTTACGCTGGAATTCAGGATCTTGTCGGCGAAACCCCTGGCCTTGCTGCCCGCCGGCAGTTCACCCTGGAGGAGTTCCGAATAGCCGACCATCACTCCGAGGACATTATTGAGGTCATGGGCGACGCCGCCTGCCAGCCTGCCGAGCACCTCCATCTTCTCGGCGCGGCTCAGGCGTTCATCCAGCTTTTTGCGTTCCGTGTTGTCGCGGATGCATTCAACCGCGGCAATTATCTCGCCCTTGTCGTCGCGAAGTATGGAAGCGGACGGGGACAGATGGATATCGCCGGGAGGTAAAGCGGGCGTAAAAGCTTCCCCGAAAAGTGTGTCGCCGGCACGCTGGACGGCCGTGTATTGAGCGTCTGCCAGCTTGTCCGGGTGCAGGGCGAGGTCGATGAGGATCGGCCTCCTTTCCCCATAGAAGGGGAGGGCGTACTCGTAGTTCCCCTTCCCCATCATGTCTGCTTTTTTTATGCCGGTCAGGGTTTCAATGGCCTTGTTCCAGGCAATGACCTTGCCGTCTTTATCAATAACGAAAGTGGCATCAGGCAGGAACTCTATTATCTGGCCGAGCCTTCTTTGGGATTCCCTGATCGCGTCTTCGGCCAGCTTTTGCTCGGTTATATCCATTACAATTTCGGCAACGCCCCGGATGTTTCCATTTTCATCCCTGACCGGGTACGCCCTGAGATTCCACCTTCTGCCAAAAGAGGAAAAATCGTCGACTGTGCATAACGTGCCTGATTGCAGGGCCTGCATGCCGGGACATATCCGGCAGGGCCTGCTGCGCCCATGCAGCGCATTGAAGCAATGTTTCCCTTCCATCTGCCCGGCAGTCAAGCCGAATTGTTTTTGCATGGCCCTGCTGGACCAGATGACTTTCATCTCCCTGTCAAGGAGGATCACCAGCTCCGACATGCTGTCCGTTATTATCGATTTGCTGCGCAGCTCCTCTTCCGTCCGTTTGATGTCGGTTATATCCTGGGCTACAATGACTGCCCTCGTCGAAGAGTCATCGGTTTTCAGCGGCGCTGCTATCAGTATTACATCGCGGACGGCGCCGTCCTTCCGGACGTGCTTTGTGCTGATTGTTGCCATGCCGCGCTCCAGGAGGCCCGAAAATAATTCCATGCCCACCCGAACAAACTCCTCGTCAGTCTCAAACATTTTCCGGGCCGTCTGTCCCATCAGTTCCGATTCGGAATAACCGACAAGATTCTGATAAGCTGTATTGGTGATCTGAATAACGTTATCTTTTATGATGCTGATTCCGACCGGAACTGCCTTGAACACGCTGTGGAGAGTCGTTTCGGTCTGGCGCAAAAACTCGTCCAGTTTTTTGCGCCGGGTGGCGTTGCGGTTTATTTCCAGCACATAGTCCTGACCCTCAAAGGAAAGGGGAAAAGCCTGCAATTCGAGGACCTCCCCTTCGGAATTTCTGTATTCCGCAAGCTCCCGTTTCCCGGAATTGAAACTCCTCAGCACCAGGCAGGATTCGCATGGTTCAGTCCGGCGGTGGCGATATTTGTAACAGTATTGCCCGATTATGCCGGTGGCTTTCTCTTTGAAAACGTTTACGGTATGCTCGCTTGCCCAGGCTATTCTCAGGTCCCGGGTGAGCAGGACGATGCCGTCGATTTCCTCCTCTGGAAGGGCGCCTTGCAGGATGTGGACGTAATTATAATCTTTCTTCTCCTCGTCCCCGGTCAGACTGCTGTCCCTGATGTCCCTCACGATTGCCTGGATATGGGCGCGGCCTTTAAAGGCCAATGCTTTCAGGCGCACTTCGGCATCGAATTGGGAGCCGTCAAGCCTGACACATCTCCACTGAAATACCTGGGGGGCGCCGCCAAGGGCTGCCGCTGTTTTTGCCAGCGATCTCTCCCTGGAATCACTGCCGTCCGGCTGCATGGCGGGAGAGAATTCATAGGGGTATTTGCCGGTTATGTCATGCCGGCTGCAGCCGAACAGCTTCAAGGTGCTCGCGTTGCAGTCGATAATTTTATTATCTTTCAAAAGAAAAACGGGATCATTGACCTCTTCGAAAAGACTTCGGTAGTTGCTTTCGCTGTCTTCAATTTGTGTCTTCCTCTTTCTTTTTTCCCCAATATCCAACGGCAGCAACTCGTCCGTGTTTGGGCCCGGTTTCATAAGACGCACTCCCTCGAGAATTTATGCCCGCACAAAAAATCCACCGTAATCATTATCGGAATATTTCAAGATATTCTTAAGGGAATCCCGTCCGGAGGACTGAAGAAAGCCGGTTTGGACGTGATTTTATTAATTGCTATAGATTACAGGAGGATATGGTAATTACTTGAAGTAAAGATTCAGGATACCGTGATGGCCTCCAGCCTTTCGGAAAGCTCGTCCCAGCGGCTGTAGAGTTGTTTGAGCTCAACTTCGGCGGATTTGAGCTCCTGGGACAGGGCCCTGAGCTTCTGGGGATTTTTTATGATGTCCGGACTGCATAGAAGGACCTCATTGAGCGCCTTTTCGGATTCCAGCGCGGCGATCCTTTCCTCGACGGCCTTCAATTCGTCCGCAATCGGCTTTTTTATTTTAGCAATGCGGTTCCTTGCTTCCGCTTCGCTGCGCTTCTCATCTTTGGTCTTGTAACCGGGGGACTTGTTCTGAAGGTTTTTTCCCGGCGCGCTGCTTGCAGGCGCGGTTTGCTCTGCCGACAAGCGGCGCTTTTCAATGAAATACGAATAATTCCCGTGGTAATCGAACATTGCCCCGTCCCTGACTTCGATCACGCGGCCGACCAGGCGGTCGAGGAAATAACGGTCGTGCGAGACGATGAGCATCGTCCCCTGGTAACTCAAAAGGGCGCTTTGGAATATGTCCTTCGTGCGCAGGTCAAGGTGGTTCGTCGGCTCGTCGAGGACCAGGAAATTAGAGTCCTGCAGAAGGATCTTGAGCAGGGCCAGCCTGGATTTCTCGCCTCCGGACAACACGGAAACCGGCTTATGGATATCGTCTCCGGAAAAGAGGAATGCCCCGAGCAGGTTCCTCTTCTCCTGGTCATTGCCGCCCGGGCCGGGACCGGAGACGTCCTCCCAGACAGTTTTATTGTAGTTGAGGTTTTGCGAGCTTTCCTGGGAGAAATAGGCCATCCGGACGTTCAGGCCGTATTTGACGGTTCCTGAAACGGGGGCCTCGACAAGCCCCATGATCCTTGCCAGGGTTGATTTGCCGGCGCCGTTGACGCCCACAAGGGCGATCTTTTCGCCCCGGTGGATGTTGAAATCCAGGTCTGTGAAAACGGTCTGCCCGTTATAGGCCATGGAAAGGTTATGGACGGAGGCGACCTCCCTGCCGCTTTTCGGGCACTCGGGGAATCTGATCTTCACGGCCTTTGCCGAATCCTGCTCCTGGATTACCTCGTAGCGTTCCAGCATCTTGAGGCGGCTCTGCACCTGCTTGGCTTTCGTGGCCTTGTAGCGGAACCGCTCCACAAACTCCTGCGTCCGCTTGATTTCGCTTCGCTGCAGGGCGGCTTCCTTCCGGAGCGCCTCCAGGCGGCGCTGTTTTTCCTTAAGGTAATAGCTGTAATTGCCCTTGTAGATTGTGATGCTGTTATTAGCAAGCTCGGCTGTCTGCGTTGTGATCTTGTCGAGGAATACCCGGTCATGGGCCACCGCGATAATGGTGCCCTGGTAGTCCTTGAGGTAGCTTTCCAGCCATTCCATGCTTTCCGTGTCCAGGTGGTTGGTGGGTTCGTCAAGCAGCATGATGTCCGGATTGAAGACAAGGATGGAGGTGAGGAGGATCCGCATCTTCCAGCCGCCGGAAAATTCGGAGCAGTTCCTTGCGGCATCGGATTGCCTGAAGCCCATTCCATTCAACACCTGCCGGGCGCGCGCTTCAAAGCTGTAGCCGCCCCTGGCGCTGAATTCATTCAATGCCCCTTCATAGGCCCTCAGCAGGCCGGAGTCCGCTTCCGCCCTGGCGGCAGTTGCGGATATGTCCTTCTCATATCGCCTGATATTTTCTTCGAGCGCCGCAATGCCGCTCATTTTTTTCAGGTAATCGATGAGCGGCACATCTTCACGCTCGGTCAAATCCAGCGGCAGATAACCGATGGTCTTGTTTTTCCTCCCGGCAATCTCCACCGAGCCGCTGTCCAGTTCGACCTGGCCCATGATCACCCGCAGCAGCGTCGTCTTTCCCGTGCCGTTATCGCCGACCAGTCCGATGCGGCTCTTCTCCGCAACCGTCCAGAGTATATTGTTGAAGATGGTTCTGGCGGCAAACGACAGGTTGATATTATTGAAGAAAATCATCTTTCAAGTTCCAGGACATATGAAATCAGCCCTGCACCATAATGGGAAACAGGGCGGATTGTCAAGAAGTCGCAGAGTTGTTGTCGCAGAGTTGTCGCTCCCCGCGTCAGGCCGGGAATGACGAAGTGAAGAAGATGCTGACTTGATGATTTTGCCTTGATTACCTTGTTCTGGAACCTTTGCCGGTCTTCCTTGTCGCGGCCGCTTTGCGGGCGGCGGTGGGGCGCTGTCCGGCCGCGCGTTTTTTTGCGGCCGAACGGGCCTGGCGCGACAACGCGGCATGGGATGCCGCCGTGCGGGGCTCCCGCTGGAGCGCTTTCTCCCTTGCCTGCGAACGCTTCTGTGAAACCGGTTCGTGCGCCTGGCCTTTTTCGTAGGCGGACTCCGCGCTCCGGCGGGTTTTCTCGGACACTGTCCCTTTCTTCGGAGGCGGCAGGGGCACCCCGGCCCGCCGCGCCTTCGAAAGGCCGATGGCGATCGCCTGTTTGGTCGACCTCGCTCCGTGTTTGCCTTCGCGGATATGCTCAATTTCCTCTTTTACGAATTCCCCCGCCTGCGTCGCCGGGGCCTTGCCTTCGGCCGCATCGCGGCGGGCGCGCCTGATTGTTTTCTTGTCCGGCATGATTTTCCCTCCCCCCAAACAGAAATGAAATGACACTGCTGAAAGTCCACAGGTATTACACCTTAAAACCCCCTCGCGTTCCATCGGGGAGTTCTTTATTTGCAGGTTCGAAAAATATTAAAGAATCAACAACGGGAGGGAAGGCCGCCGCATGGGCAAAGCTCGACGCATTTGGAACAGATATGAAAAGGGAGCCAGACCGAAACCGCACTCAGGTAACAGGCCGCAAGAATGGTCAGCGAGATTGAATGACCTCGCGGACCTTTCGGGAAATTTCGCTCAGACGAAAGGGCTTCTGGATAAAGCCGTCGCAGCCTTTATCCATGATCTTCCGGGCCTGGCCGTTGAGGCTGTAGCCGCTGGAAAGGATCACCTTCACCGCGGGATTCATGGATTTGAATTTCTCGTAGAGTTCCAGGCCGTGCATCTGCGGCATGATCATGTCCATGATTATAAGATCGATCTCGTTTTTTTTCTCAGTGTAGATTTTAACGGCCTCGGACCCGCTGGAAGCCGTGAAGATCCGGTACCCGAGTTTTTCAAAAAGCTCCCTGTTGAGATCAAGGATCATTTCCTCGTCGTCGACGAGGAGGATGGTTTCCCTCCCGGTGACGAGCTCCGGCGTTGCCGGCTTCGGGACGGCAACGGCCTTGTCGGAAGAGGGCAGGTAAATGTTGAAGGTCGTACCCTGTCCGGGTTCGCTGTGGACGTTGATGATTCCGCCGTGGCTGAGGATAATCCCGTAGACTATGGCGAGTCCCAGCCCCGTGCCGCGGCCCATTCCCTTCGTTGTAAAAAAGGGCTCGAATACGCGCCGGCGGGTCTGCTCGTCCATGCCCATCCCGGTATCGGTGATGGAAACTTTGACATAGCGGCCCGGCTCCAGATTATGTGATTTCGCATTTGTCTCTGATAAGCTCAGGTTGCTTGTTTCAAGGTACAATGCCCCGCCTCCCGGCATGGCTTGCGAAGCATTCAGATAAAGGCTCATCACCGCCTGTTCGATCTGGCCGGGATTGACGTCCGCCGCCCAGAGGTCTGCAGAAAACCTTTTTT
Source organism: Syntrophaceae bacterium (assembly GCA_039680225.1). Lineage (GTDB taxonomy): Bacteria > Desulfobacterota > Syntrophia > Syntrophales > UBA4778 > JBDKTK01. The sequence goes on along the minus strand of JBDKTK010000312.1, from coordinate 2,457 downwards.
CAATTGTTATCTCATTCCTCGTCCTCCAGAACATGCCCGCAGTTTTGTCCAGCAGATCGTTAATGTTGACAGTTTTGAGCTCGTAGCGGCCCTTCCGGGCAAACGCGAGCAGCTGGCTTGTCAGGCTTACTGCGCTCTGAACATTTTCTTCTATTTGCTTGAGCCGTTCGAAATGGGGATGATCGGGGCCCATGTCAAGCAGCATCAATGACGCATTGCCCTGGATAGCCATCAGGAGGTTATTGAAATCATGGGCCAGCCCTCCCGCCAGCGTGCCGACAGCTTCCAGCTTCTGGGCCTGGATGAGCTGGGTCTCGAGGCGCTTGCGTTCCGTGATATCATTTCCTATGCAAAGGACTTCGATGATCTCTCCGTTGGGGTCGCGGACAGCTGCTGTCGTCCATGCGATCCATACCCGCCTGCCGTCCCTGCAAATGTTCTCGTCTTCGTTGCTGGTGAACTTCTCCGGGTCCCGGTTAATGTCCCCGAAGAGGAGCTTGAAATTGCGTTCCGTATTTTTCGTCAGGGGCACAATCGTCCCGACCACGTTTTTCCCGATTATCTCCTGCCGCGAATATCCGAAAAACTGCTCGGCAAACCTGTTGATAAAGGTTATATTGCCGTCCAGGTCCAATCCCATGATAATGCTTTGTGATTTTTCCACGAGATGACGGTATTTCTCCTCGGACTCGCGCAGGGCGTTTTCCGACCGCTTGATATCGCTGATGTCCCGTATGGATTCTATGGCGCCGATGATATTGCCGGCGGAATCGTGCAATGTCGAAGCCGATACGAGCAGGTAAGCGCCTTTTCCCCTGTAGGCTCCCGAGACATAAACTTCGCCGTTTATGACATCGCCGCTTCGCAGGGCGTTCTGGTAAATATCTTTCTCGTATTCGCTGTTGGGAAGAAGGACCAGGTCGACGAGCACCGGCCTGCGCTCGCCGTAAAAGGGAACGGCATACTCGTAATTCGCTTTCCCCAGAATATCCTTGCGGAGGACGCCTGTCAGGTGTTCAATAGCCCGGTTCCAGGCGATTACACTGCCTTCGAGATCAATAACGAACGCCGCATCAGGCAGGAAATCGATTATCTGGTCGATCCGCGTGTGGGCGTCGCGCAGCGCCTCTTCGGCAATTTTTGTCTTGGTGATGTCCCTGACAAACAGGCTGATTGCGGTCCTGCCGAAATATTCGATGACTGAACCGATGGCCTCCACGTATATAATGCTGCCGTCCTTATGGAGGCCCCTGAATTCGAAAGATCCGGGATGGACCAGGCCGACGAGGCGATTATGGTAGCGCTGCCGGACATAATCCCAGTCGTCGCGGTGAACGAATTCCAGGAAGCTTTTCCCGATAAATTCATCGGGTTCGTATCCGGTACTTTCGGCAACCCAGCGGTTGGCAAAACAGATGCAGGCATCCTGGATGACTATAATGCCGGTGAGGGATTCTTCTACCAGGGCCGTGTACTTCGATTGCACTTCTTGAAGGGCGCTTTTGACACGCTGCAACTCCTCGTTAACATCCTGCCCCGCTACCAACTGATCGTTCATCGTAATCGGCCTTTAAAGAGGTATTTGGAAAAGAAACTGGAAATGATTAGCAAAATTTCTGCTTGAAATCAACAGGATATGAAAATGTAAAAATATGTTACCGCGACGGTCTCATCTCAATTTATAAACCGGGCTGTCCTTGCCGAAGTTGATAATGAGCGGCGTCTGCTCGTGGCCGATCTCTTTCGATATAAGAGCTGTCTTTTTCTTGGAATATTCTCCCAACTCCACGATGCTGACCGTGCCGTCCTTGTGCCTGTCCGCCTCTTTGTTGTTGTTAAGGCCGTTAAGCAGCGTATAGGTGAAGAGCCCGTTGCCCTGGTAGCCGTCCATGGCGGACTGCTTATCGCTTGCCGAGGCGTAGATGTGAAGTCCCATTTTTTTCGCGAGCACCGACATCCTGGCATCGTAAAGCCCGCTGATGATGGAATCGACTCCCCCGGCGTGGCAGGTATCGAAGATAAAAAGCTGGCTCAGCGATTTTATCTTCTTCGATGCATCCACAATCTCGTTGGAGCTGATCACCCCGGAATCAGTGATCGCGCCATTGTAGTCATGGGTGAGCAGGTAATACTGGTTCTGCAGAAGCACGCCGTGGCCCGCCGCAAACAGGATGAAGCTGTCCCGGGGCTTGATAACTCCTGCAAGCTCGTCAATCTTCTTCATTATATTCACCTTGGCGGCCGCCCTGTCCGCGAGGAGTTCATAGCGGATGTTCTCAGGTCTGTAAATCGTTGCCGATTGATTGCGGAGTTTTTCTTCCAGGTCCCTGGCATCCTTCACGGCGTATCTGAGGTTGACCGAGCTGTCCCGGTACTGGTCTATTCCCACGGCCAGGATGTACAGGCGGTGCTCTTCGGACTTGGCGCTTGACTTGAAATTGATAGTCTTCATGTAGC
>JBDKTK010000311.1:0-6745 GCA_039680225.1 Syntrophaceae bacterium | reverse complement strand
CGGGTCACCCGGCCCGCCCCCGCCACAACATATTTACGTCCCCCACGGTTTCAAGGCCGCCGCGTTCTTGCCTGCGAAGCGTCCCATGACGATGCATTCCGTCAGGTTTCCGCCACCCTGATAGACGAACTTCAATGCGGATGAAATCTCACCGGCGGTAAAGAGCCGCGGTACCGGTTTGCCCGCCCAATCCAGGACTTCCCGCCTGGCGTTCGCCGCGATGCCGCCCTTTGTGTTCGGCCCGCCGGCATACAGGGGCAGGGCGTAGAAGGGCGGTTTCTCTACCGGGGCGAGAGTCCCCGGCTTCCGGTCGAAATCCGCATCCTTGCCGGCCTTGCAGAATTCATTGAAACGGGCGACAGTCTTCACAAGGTTCTCCGCCACCATCTTATTGAGGTTTTCCTTGTGCTCCCTGATCGTCGCAGCCAGCCCCTCAATGGTGTCCGCCTGCATGATCCAGCCCCGTTTTATCGCGTCCATGTTGTCCTTTGTCCAGGGGACGAACCCGAACCCGGCCGTGGAGATGCCCATTGAAGTGATAGTGACATTGGCGCGGAGCGTCTCATCGAACACCATCCAGCTGGGCACGCGGGGATAGCTGAGGTTTAAAATGTCAAACTTGATCGCTTCCTTGTAGAAGAAATAGCGGCTGGGGTCCGTCGTCACCAGAGTTTCCGCCGCATATCGGTTGCCGAAATTGTCAATGACTATGGAATTTTTCCCTCCGACGGAATCGGTGATCAATCCCATCTTGAGGCCATGGTGCCGGATGGGGACCGCCATAATGATCCGGGACGCCGCCTTGCCGACCTTGGCCAGGCCCGCGCCAACGGTCATAGCCATGGCGATACCGTCGCCCGTATTGTCCGGGGTCCCGTAGAAGGCCCATCCTTCGACTCCCGGTCCCTCAAGAAAAGCCCGGCGCATGGGAAGGCTGTACTCGTAACCGCCGGTCGTGATGATGACCGCACGCCTGGCCTTGCAGTTCACCTTTTTGCCGGCCTTGTTCTGCCCTATGACGCCGATGACCTCCCCCCTGTCATTCGTGATCAGGCTGCGGGCCGGCGTCTCCCAAAGGATGCGGGGCTTTCTTTTCTCGACCGCCTCCCGCAGGACGTAGAAGAAGGCCTCGCCGTTCATCTTCTGGGATTTGGGCGCGTTCATGGTGGGGATGGCGAAATCGGCCTTGGTCGTGAAGGAGCTTCCGAACACCATGTATTTGCTTTCCTTTGCCCCGGGGAAAGTCGGGAAGGCCGCGCCGGCGAAGCGCGAAAATGCCACGGTGTTGAAAGCCGGATCGAGCTTCTTCAGCCAATTAACATTTTGAGGCGCCAAATCGGCCCATGCCTGGGCAAGCCCGTCCGAAACGTCGGGCTGCTCCCCTTCCAGCTTGCCGGGGATATTCTCGCCGCTGAACATGGCCTTGGCATACGCCTTGAGGGCCTGCTTGTCGCCCGCCGGATCGGGGCTGTGGAAGATACCTCCGGACATGCGCGTGTTATTGATCAGCTTGTTTTGGGGCTGTTTTTCCAGGATGAGCACCTTGGCCCCGGCATCTGCCGCCTCGATCGCCGCACAGGCCCCCGCGCCGCCGAAACCAAGTATTACTACATCGGCCTCGACGTCCCATTTTTTCGGGGCTCGCGCCGCCTCCGATATTCTGGCGCCGATGCCGGTCAGTGCGAGCGCGCCGGTCCCGATCAGCGCCCCCTTAAGGAAATCCCTTCTCTTGAGATCTTTAGATTTCTTTTCAGTCATATGAACCTCCTGTAAGTTAGTCGATTAACAAACAAAACCCTGTCTCCTTGCGGAAACAGGGTTTTCAGTTGTGTATCGCATGTCCAAAATCCGGTTCCAAATCCTTACCTCACTAAGAAGATGCGTTTATTTATTTGTGCTTCCAACCTCCGAAAAAGTCAAGCTGATCTTTGTGCCGGGCTGAACGCTCATGAGGCGCAATCTCCCGGGATACCGGTTATTGTCCCAGGGACTCCCGGACCTTATGGGAAAGCTCGTCGAGACGGAAGGGCTTTTGCATGAAGGAACGAACACCCCGGTCCAGGATGGCCCTGGCCTGGCCGTTCATGCTGTAGCCGCTGGACAGGACGACCCGGATTTCGGGGTTGATCGACTTGAGCCGGTCAAACGTTTCGCCGCCGCCCATGCCCGGCATGATCATGTCCAGGATTACCAGGTCGATCTTGTCCTGATTGGCGGCGTATGCCTCGATGGCTTCCGGGCCGCTGCCGGCGATCAGCGCACGATAGCCCAATCCCTCAAGCATGTCCCTGGTGACGCCGGTGATCATCTCCTCATCGTCGACAATGAGAATTGTTTCTTTTCCCTGCTTCACTTCCGCCTTTGCCTCTTCCTCCTTAACAATCTCCCTGTGCGAGGCCGGCAGATAAATATTAAATGTCGTGCCATGCCCTTTTTCACTGTGCACGTCAATGAAACCGGCGTGGCCTTTTATAATCCCATAGGCCGATGCCAGCCCGAGCCCTGTGCCCCGGCCCATCTCCTTGGTCGTGAAAAAGGGATCGAAGATCCGCTGCCTCGTCGTTTCGTCCATACCTACACCCGTATCGGTGACCGAAGCTTTCACAAACCGCCCCGGCGCAATTCCCCCGGGAAGTTCATACGAAGCGTCAAGGCAAACATTCGCGGTCTCCAGGACGAGGTCGCCGCCCCCGGGCATTGCCTGCCAGGCATTCACGTAGAGATTGAGCATGACCTGGTCAATCTGCCCCCGGTCAACGTCCACCGGCCACAAGTCCGCTGCAAACTTCTGATGGATGCGGATTTCCTTCCTGGTCCTCCCGAACATGGCCGCCGACCTGACAATCAGCTCATTCAAATCCGTCGGCTTCACCTCGTAGCGGCCGCCCCGGGCAAATCCCAGCAGCTGGCGCGTCAGCTCGGCCCCGCTTTGAACCTGGGATTCTATCGACTTCAGTTTTTCGTAGTCAGGGTCGCTTCTATTCATGCCCAGCAGCATCAGCGAGACATAACCCTGGATCCCCATCAGCAGGTTATTGAAGTCGTGCGCGATGCCTCCCGCAAGCGTCCCGACCGACTCCAGCTTCCGGGCCTGATGGACTTGCTGTTCCAGTTTCTTTCGCTCCTCTTCCTCCATCCTCCTCATCGTGATGTCGCGGCAGACATTGACGTATCCGTAAGGCGACCCGTCTTCATTGCGAAGGACATCCCCGTTGATTTCAAACAGGAGCTTTTCCCCCTCTTTCATTATCATATGATATTCCTGCGGTCCGACATGCTCCTCAAGCTGTCGCATCGTGACCTCTACGGCGCGTTGCCTGTCCTCCGGCGCGATGAACTCCAGCATGTTCCTGCCTTCGATCTCCTCCCGCGCGTACCCGCTGATCTTCAGCGCGTAATCACTTATAAACTGTACCTGTCCTTCCATGTCCGTCCGCACGACAATATCGGGGATGGCGTTAATCAGCTTTGTGAAAAGTTCCTCGCTGGTCCTCAGGTCTGATTCAACCCTGGTGAGTTCGTCTATCTGCCGATCCATACCGCTGTAAAGGGACCGCAGTTCCTCATGCATCTTGCTGAACTCGCGCGCCAGGACACCTACTTCATCGGGGCTCCCGGTTTCGGCAATTGTCACGTTAAGGTCGCCCCTCCTTATATTTTGCACGGTAAAGGTGAGCGCGCGGATGGGGCCAATCAGCCGGCGCGAAGCTGCAAAGCTGATCCCGCCCGCGGCGATAATGGCCAGGAATATCAGGCCGGCAAGGTAAAGAATCATGCGATTCGGGATTTCGTTGGCTTCTCTGACGGGCAATTCCACAACGACCGCCCAGTTGGTGCCCCTGACAGGTTCGAATAATCCAATAACGTCTTCCCCGATCAAGCCCTTGTACTCATATATACGCCTCTGAAATCTCGACGGGTCCTTCATGAAATCGGACACGGGGGGCATTTCCTTCATGTCCTGGCCGTGCTTCTGCAGGACGCCGGCTATATCCTGGTAGGCGACAAAACGGCCCTGGCCGTCCACAAGATAGGCGTATCCCGTCCGGCTGGTCCTCGTTTCCGAAACTTCCCTCCACAAACGGGTCGCTTTCATCTCGGCTTCCAGGACATCCCTGCCCTGCATGGCTTTGACCGGGATGGCGATCCGGATTGAGAGCAGGCCGCTCTCGGGCGAGACATAAACAGAGCTGATGGATGTCTTGCCTCCAAAAGCTGTATTATACTCAAGATCCGCCACACGATTTTTCAATTCGTGAGGCAGGTATGTATGATATTGAGAAAATTTTATTAATTCGCTCCCATTCCGGTCCAAATAGGTGATCTGGCTGAACAGTTCCCGGCTGTTCATGAACAGCTGCTCGACGGCCGACTTCCGGTTTTCGGAAGACATGTTCCCGGGGGACTGGGTGGCTTCGAACAGGTTCAGGCTGTCCACGGCCCTGTTTACATAATTCGAGATCAGCAGCGCTATGAGGTCGGCGTTTTTTTCCTGCAGGCGATAGGTGTTTTCGCGCAGCGACTGGTTGGCCATCCAGATCAGCCCCGCTCCCACAATCAGCAGGACCGCTGCAACGATCACGATTGATACCCGGCTGAACCGGGTTGCTATGCTGTGTCTCCACGAACTGCGGAACAGGCGGGACAGAAGGGGTACGTTCATATGCCGGTCACTGCTTGAGGCGAATTGGGGAAGTTGCGTATTCCGGCGGCCAGACCGGTACCAGTTCCCCGTCCTGTATCTGCGCAATGAAAAGGGGGACGTCCTCGTTCTGCCCCTCGGCGTTGAAACGCAGGCGCTCCATGGGCAGGACCATTTCCGGCCCCCGCGGCATATCGGTTGCCGCCAGCGCCTCGCGCAGCTTCTTCCGGTCCGCGGACCCGGCCCTTTCCAGGGCGTCCTTGAGCACCCACACGGACTGATACGCATAGGCGCTGTCTCCCGTGATGTCCACGCCGAAGCGCGCCCGGAAGCGGTCGTTCAGTTCTTTTCCCCCCTTCACGTGCCTGGAAAACTCCGCTGAAGTAAATGTACCCTCCGCCAGAGGCCCAAGCTGCTTTATGTAATCGGGCGATACAGTGCCGCCGGCTGTATCGAGAAGCGGTATCCCGGAGCCCGCCCCGGCCAGGGCCTTGCGGATGAGGATGCTGTCCTTGAGATAAGTGACCTCCAGAATGGCGTCGGGCCTGGCGGCCAGCGCCTTTGCGACTTCCCTGCTCAGGTCGGCGACGCCTTCGGCCGTGTAACTTTCCTCGGCAACCACTTTGATCCCGATTTCCGCCAGGGCTTGTTTCTGCCCCCACGAGGTCGCGGTCCCAAAGTCTGTATTCTCGTGGATAAGAGCAACTCTTCTTATCTTACGGCCTGTTAATTTTCCAAGGTCCGCAAGGAAGCGCGCCTGGTCGCGGGCATAAAACCTGGCCTTGGGCTGAATGCGGAAGGTGTAGCGGAATCCCCGCTCCGTTATGACATCTGCAACGGATATACAGACGATGAAAGGCGTTTCCAGGCGTTCAGCAAACTGGGTGGCGATCTTGGTAACGCTGCTTTGGTACGTGCCGATCACGGCGGAAACCTTCTGCTCTTCTATGAGCCGCTCCGTCTCCCGCGCGCCGGCAGACGGATGGCCCTGTGAATCGGCAACGACGAGCTCCAGTTTGGCGCCGTTAAGAGATTTTATCCCCCCGGCCGCATTGATTTCGTCGACAGCCATCATGATTGCGTTTTTACTCTCCTTACCTTTGTCGGCGAGATCGCCGGACAAGGGAAAAAGTATCCCGACCTTGACTGCGCTTTCCGGTTTCGAAGAATCTCTTCTGCCGCAGTTCATTAACACAATAAACATCAGGGCGATAAGCAGGCAGAATACTCTCCTGGACCCGTTAATCATCAGTTCAATCCTTCCGAAAGCCTATCCATTAAGAAGCATTTCCCCTCTCCTTCGGGTATGGTCATTCACGGATTTTCAAAGGAAGAAAATGATTTTATTCACAATTATAAATATCGGAAAGAATACGTTTTCCCTTTAGTAAAAGCTGAATTGTGTTTGATTTACGATAAGTTGCAGAGGACAAAACTGAAATCGACTCGTTATTGGCGGCTTGGCCCCTGCCTGCGCAGGAGCGACAAATTGAATGAAGGGCGGCCCGCCGGTTGCTCCAACGTTATTGCGCGTAGGGGCAGGTCTCAGACCTGCCCGCAAAATCTTACTCGTCATTCCCGGCTCTGATTCAATTCCTGCCGGTGGAACAGAAAGCCGGGCGGTTCAATTTTTCACGTAAAGGATATCCTCGCCCGCTTCCAGTCTTCTGATATTTTCACTGACGCCTTCGGATATGCCTTTCGTGGAACTGTCGGTGGCCCAGGCGATGTGGGGCGTCGCCAGCACGTTGTAATTGAAAACAGGATCATGCGGGTCGGGCGGCTCTTCCCAGAAGACGTCCAGGCCCGCGCCCGCAATCCGGTTGCAGGAAAGCGCATCAAGCAGGGCATCACGGTCGACCAGCCCTCCCCTCGCCAGGTTGATCAGGTACGCATCGTTTTTCATCTTTTCGAATTCGCGTTTGCCGATCATGTTTTTGCTCTCGACGGTCAGGGGAAGGCACAGGACGACGTAGTCCGACCTGCCCAAAAGATCGTCCATCTGGAACGGCGTGCCCGCCCATTGCAGGCCCAGTTCTTTTTTGGCCTGTTCAGGGTCTTGCCGTTTGATCCCGATCAGGTTGACGTCGAAAGGTTTGAGCC
>JBDKTK010000310.1:0-5545 GCA_039680225.1 Syntrophaceae bacterium | reverse complement strand
CATGGCCGTGGATTGTTCCGATACCTGGGACTACAAAGCTGGAGCGCCTTGAAGAGAACATCGGGGCAGCTTCAGTCGAACTTACAGCGGATGATCGCCGAGAGATCAACAGCGCCGCATCGAAAATCACAGTACAAGGGACCCGGTACCCCGAAAAGCTGGAGAAGATGACAGGACTCTGATCTGTGGCTGAATGATCGCTTTCAGGAATAAGTTGATCGCCGTTTGTCGACACTGATTGTAAGGTCAAGCCCTATTGGGATCACAAAATCTTTATTTATTTAAAGATTCCTGCATAAATTCAATTCTTTTCGAGTGACGATGCCACCGAAAACAATCTTTTATGATTCATAATTGAATTATATGATGATTAAATAGAACGATGACAAGACTGCTGCCGAGCTTGTCAGAAAAATATTCAGTCCGGCTATGCTCGTTTCGACAAGCTCAACAAGCAATAGCCCGCAGTCGCTGTAACAAAATGCGGTCACTTCAGCGCGGACCCTTTGCGGGGCCTTTTTTCCGCCGGCCTTCGCGGTACAGTTTGAAGCTTCTGTAAAGCAGCGCGGCGCCGAGCCAGGCGGAGATTATCGCCAGGGGGTACATCAGTGCGCGCGGGAACAAGAACAGGATGGCTGCCAATATCAGCAATAATGCGCCGGCGCTCATCAACAGGCGCGCTTCGACAGGATCGAGCACGCGGCGGCTGGTGAAGGCGGCGCCCACGGCGTTGCCTATGCGGACCGCCCCGGCTGCCGCACGGCCGGCGCTTCCGCGGCCGCTCGAAGCGGCGTGCCGGGCAGGACTCCTGCGGGGCTGCCCGCCGCGCGTCAGCACCTTGCGCCTTGCATCCAGGACGACTTCCGTAGAATTTTCCAGGTCCTGAAGATACATCTCTTCCATCTCGTGCGCGAATGATTCGTCTTCGACCACCGCGTCCATCTCATAATTCCCGATCCAGCTGGAGATGTTGAGATTGGTCGAACCGACGCGCGCCCAGTGCCCGTCGGCAACCGCTGTCTTGGCATGCAGCATTGCGCCGTTCCATTCGAATATGCGAACGCCTGATTCCAGGAGCGGACGAAATCCCGCCCTCGATATGGGCTTCAGTATCGGGATGTCCGTCCCGCTCGGCACGAGAAGGCGCACGTCCACGCCGTCTTTCGCCGCCGCTCCCAGCGCCTGGACATAAGCAGACGTTCCGGCAAAGTATGCGTCGGTCAGCCACAGGCGATTCCTCGCCAGCGCCGAGACAAGATGGTCAATGCGGAATGTGCCGCCCTCTGCGGGGATGTTTGCGACGATGCGCAGCGCCGTCTCACCCGCCCTGGCGATCGCGTCCCGGGACGCCAGCTCGCGCCGGGGGATCGGCTCGCCCATGGCCGCCCAGACACTTGCGAACGCCCTTTCAATATCGGCCACTGCGGGGCCGCGCAGTTCGATGCCGGTGTCGCGCCACGGCTCGATCTTCTTTTCCGGATCGCCCTCCCACATCTTCCCGATGCACAGGCCGGAAATGAAGCCGGCTTCGCCGTCGACCGTCAGCGTTTTCCGGTGATCGCGGCTGAGCCAGGAAAAGGGGGATTCGAGGCGCGGCGGGTTATAGCAGCGCACTTCCACGCCTCCCGCGCGCAGGCCGGCCCAGAACCGCCGCGAAGCCTTGCCGAGGCCCCCAAGCCAGTCGTAGATAAGTCGCACACGCACGCCCTCCCGCGCCTTTGCGATCAGCGCGTCGGCAAACTTACGGCCCGAATCGTCTTCGTAGATGATATAGCTCTCAAAGTGGATATGGCTTTTCGCCGCGCCGATAGCTTCAAGCCACGCAGGGTAGTTCTCCCCGGCATCCCTGAGCAGCCTGACATGATTGCCTTCCAGCAGCGGCGCACCCGCAGCCCGCGAGAAGGCCTGGTCGGCAAGAGTGCGGACCTCCATGAATCCGTAGCGATTGCTGAGCTGTACGAAGGAATTCAATTGATTTCCCGTCCCGGTTTGAAAATTGACGACATGTTCCATCCACAATGACAGAAAATGGTCCAATTGAAAATACCCTATCTGTATGCGCCTTTACGGCGCCTTCCGGGGCGGGCGAGGGGACCATAAGCCGGCGGGAGATATTTTTCAGAATTTTTTTATGTCCCGGGTATGCAAGATCAGGCGATTCGGAGAATGAATCCCCTGGAAGAAATATTCATTCTGGAAAGCTTATAATGGCAGGGACCCCCTCACCTCATCCTCTCAAAAAGATGAGAGGATGAGAAGGAGGATGAGGGGGAGGAGGAAGCTGGCAGCACATCAATCCATTTTTTCGTATCCCACTGCAGTGAAATATATGGCTCGATCGAAAAACAGTATGGAGCGGTTGACTAGATCTATCGCATTGTGGAGGTCCAGGGCCGTATCCAGGAAGCTTTCCGAATCCACGAGCAGCCAGATGTGGCGTCTCGCGATGATGAGCGCCTGGATGACTTCCGACAGGGCGAATCCTTCCTCTTGCCTCTGCTTCCCAAGGATTCTGTAAACGCGCTCGATATCTTCCTTGGTAGTTTCGTCCGACATCCAGTGGTTAAACTGGTGGTAGACTTCGAATACCCTTTTATAAAGTTGAGCTTCATCCAGATTACGGTAAGTCCCGGCCCCGGGATGCTTCTTTATGTCTTCCATAACGCGTCTTGTCAGTTTGTCTGTATTGCGCTCAATCAGCCGCACCAGGTTTATGGATAACGATCTCATAATGTCCTCCCTATTGTGGTCCCTCTGTCTTTTTTAATCAGAGCGGGCGCTTTTGAAAAGAAAGTAGCCGGTTTCAAACAGCAGGGCCATAAGGAAATTCCTGATGGATGATTCGAAATTCCTGATTGAATTCATAAGGCTTCCGGGCAAAGCTTATCCACGGCTTTGCGGTAGGCCGCATAAGCTGAAATACAGGAAATCCATAAAGGAGGCGCGACAATCCCATGAAAACTTTTTCTGCGAATCGTTTTGCCTTATTGACGCTTTTGCCGGCTGTCTTCGTCATTTTCTTGCTATACCCTGGTGCAGCTTTTGCGAACTCCCCCAAGGAGGTCAAACTGTCCTATGACGCATCCACCCAGATGCTCCGGGCGGATATTACGCATTCCCCGATCTCCGGGAGCCATTACGTTGAAAAGGTAGAGGTCAGGAAAAACGGGCAGGTCGCAGCCGTCCAGGAATACAAGGGCCAGTCGGGTGAAACCTTTACCTATACGGCCAGGGTGGCGGCAGCTCCCGGGGACGTCATCGAAGTCAAAGCGACCTGCAGCCGCTTCGGGTCGAAAACGGAGAAGCTGAAAATCGGACCGTCCGCGGCCAGGTAGACCCTATTGGGTAAATATATGCAGGGGGCGACCGGGTCGCCCCTTTTTGTTTACGGCCCCCCCTGCGAAAGCAGGGGTCAGGAAAATACCTGGATACCCGCCTTCGCGGGTATGACGGGATGGGGGGATACCCGCCTTCGCGGGTGTGACAAAACACCCCCCCTTTTCTAAAGGGGAGCCGGAGGGGATTTTTTATAAGCCGTAAGGCCCCCCGGAGTATCGGGATTACGGCACTTTGAAACCGAACTCGTGGCATTCGGCGCAGCGGTCCACAGACGGCTTGTGCCCATGATGGCATTCTTCGCAGGCGAGTTCCCCCATGTGAGAGGCATGAGGATTGGGGGTGACCTTGTCCGTCTGTTTGGCTACCTTGGCGTAAGTTCCATGGCATTTCATGCACATTGCGCCCGTCACGGCTGCTTTTGGAGGGCTTTCCTTGTGGCAGCCGGCGCACTCAATTTTTTTTGCCTGGTGGCGGTCGGCGAGGAATTTCTTCTGTTCAGCCGCGCCTGATTTTGATCCGGGCCATGCAGAAAAAACGAGGATTGCTGAAATCAAAACAATGCAAAAACTGATGAACTGAAATCCCTTCTTCATAATTCCCCTCTTTGGAGACGGCCGGGCGGCCGCATCATCTGCGGTCCCCCGGCTGTTTTTTTCAGGGTTGATTATTTCCAGGGCTTCTCCGCGGCAGCGTTCCTTCCGGCGATGCGTCCGTAAACAATGCATTCGCCGATGTTGCCGGCCCCCTGGTAAATGATGCCCCATAATGAGCCGAACTCGCCCGCGCCGTAGAGCCGCGGAATCGGCTTTTCGAATGCGTCAAGCACCTGCGCCCTGGTGTTGCGCCTCGGCCCGCCCTGCGTGTTGAGCAGCGCCGGGTAGAGCGTGACGGCGTAAAATGGCGCCGTGTCGATCGGTGCGGACCACAGCGCAGTGACGAGTTCCTTGTATGCGGGAGCAGAGGGGTCGCCGGAGCGCATCGGGCGGTGGAATTGAGTGTCATTGCCCTTCGCGACATCCTCGTTCCACCTGGCAACAGTCTTATCGAGTATCGCGGCATCCATGGTTTTTATCTTTCCCGCCAGTTCGGCAATCGAGTTCCCCTTCAGGATCCAACCCTTTTCAATTTCAGCGCTGTTGTCCTTGCTCCATGTGTATCTGCGGCCCGCATACCCCATTCCTGTAAGGGCAGAGATCGGGCCTGCCTTGCGCGCGGTCTCGTCAAAGATGACATAGCAGGGGATGCGCGGGTACTCGAGCTCGTGGGTGTCGAAGAAATCCACCGCCAGGAGCCCGGCGTGGAGTTCCACTGCCTTTTCATTGACAAAGCGCCTTCCGTGCTTGTCCACCATGATGTGGCGCGGCGTGGTTATGACCGCGGGGAAGGCCGCATCGATGTCCGGTGTCTTGATCCCGAGGGGGCAGGAAACGCCGTTCATGTGCCAGAGCCCCGCGCCCACCTTCTGCGCCATCCTGATGCCGTCGCCGGTGTTTCCGGGGCTGCCCAAGGCGTAAATCGGGTATCCCTTTACGAAATTCTGCAGGTCTCTTGTGTTGTACTCGTAGCCGCCTGTCGTCATTATGACGGCTTTCCTCGCCTTGATCGTGATCTCCTTGCCTTTGGACTTTGCGACTGCGCCGGCCACCTCGCCCCTCGCATTGGTCACGAGGTTCACGGCGGGAGTTTCCATCATGACCGGGATTTTCCTCTTTTCTTCAACGGCGTAAGTGAGAAGTTTCCAGAGGTTTTTCGAGCTGCCCTGGAGGCCTTTCCCTTCGCCTCTCACGTGGTATTTGTTCATCGATTTCGCGCCGGGGACCTTGGGGTATCCGGCCCCGCCGTATATGAGAACTTCGGTCCCCTCCCTCAGGGATTTGATCCAGTCGACATTTTTCACGGACTCCTGTGCGTAGACCTTGACCAGGTCCCTGTCCATGTCGGAATGCGAGAACTCGTAGAGACCGGTTATGTAAGTGTAAGCGTCCTGGGGGTTCGTGGGGGAGAGGAAACCTCCTCCCGAAACTCCGGTGTTCCCTCCGCTTTCCGCCATTTTCTCGAGGATGAGCACCTTCGCTCCCGCGTCGTGCGCCTCTATTGCCGCGCAGGCGCCGGCGCCTCCGTAGCCTATGACGAGCACATCCGTTTCCCTTGACCATTTTTTGGGGACGCTTGCCGTTTTCGCTTCGGCATCCAGGGACCCCAGGCC